>DATCXA010000013.1:0-7114 GCA_036566085.1 Propionibacteriaceae bacterium | reverse complement strand
CCATCGGCCTGCACCTGCACAACGCCAGGGGCATGGCGCCCGTGTCGATGTATGCAGCCATGCGGGCACTGGACAGCAGCTACACGCTTCGGCTGGATGGAACGATCGGGGGAATGGGGGGGTGCCCATACTGCGGCAACGGTCGCGTCACGGGCATGGCACCAACCGAGGACATGGTCCACATGTGGCAGCAGATGGGGATCGACCTCGGGGTCGACATGGACAAGCTGATCCGTGCTGTCTGGCTCGCAGAGGAGATCGTGGGCCACCCGCTCTGGGGGCACGTCTCAAAAGCGGGGCCGTTGCCGCACCGACCCGAACAGTTCTATCCCACCGACCTGCCCTTCATCGAGACGGAGGAGGCTGCTCGCCACTTCGCACTCGGTAACGAGGCCATCCCGGCAGATGCACTGAGGCCATGGAAGGAGCCGATCCGTTCCCAGCAACGGGTGGAGGTGGAACAGCGCCTGCGCGCAGGCCGGTGACGGCGTTCAGACGTCGATCTCGTACTGCTCGCTCGCGCGCGGGTCGAAGTCGAGACCCAGACCGTGCACCTCTGGCACGAGGATCTCGCCGTCGCGGATCGTCCTGAGCTCGGGCGCATTGGGAAAAAGTCGGTCCAGCGGCCACTGCGCGCGATGCTGAGGATCGAAATACTCGACTGCGGCTCCGTTCGCCACGGCGCTCACTGCATGGATGTGGATCTCGGTGGCAGCGTGCGCGGCGCAACGAACATTCCACAGTTCGGCGGCATGGGCGAGCTTGAGCCATGGGGTCAGGCCCCCCAAGCGAGTGGCGTCAGCGTGCGTGAACCCGAGCAGGTTTTCCACGACATACGGCCTGAAGGCGTGGAGGTCGGACTCGAGGTCGCCCAGCGCCAGCGCGATGGGCGACCGGGACCGGAGCTGGCGGTAGCCGTTCAGGTCGTGCGTGGGAATGGGCTCCTCGAGCCAGTAGATCCCAAGATCCCTCGCCATCGCCATGTACTCGGCGGCCTCGGATACTGACCACGCCTCGTTCGCGTCCACGATGATCTTCGCGCCAGAGCGGCATGCCTTGACTGCAGCGGCGGTCTTGGCCAGGTCCTTACGCAGGTCGTGGCTGCCGACCTTGATCTTGATGAGCTTGAACCCGCCGTCCACGAGGGCTGACACGTCATCAGCGACCGCGGCCGGGTCGTCCACTGGGGGAGTGGCGAGGACATATGCCGGAACCTTGTTGCGGCGTCCACCGAGCAGCTGGGACACCGAGAGTCCGGCGTACTTGCCGGCGAGGTCCCACAGCGCGATGTCGAGGCCAGCCAACGCCACCATGACGGCACCCTTGCCGCCGATTCTGCGCGTCTTTCCGAGCGCATCTGCCCAGAGTCGCTCCCGCTCGAACACCGAGCCGCCAACATATATCGGGGCAAGCAGGCGGTCGATGGCCGTCTTGAGGACCGCGACCTCCTGGCCCTGCGGGGAGAGTCCGGGCCGAGAGGCGCCGGTGAGATAGCTGACGCCGCTCGAGCCGTCGGTCGTGCGTACTTCGATCGTGAGCACCTCGCGCGCCGACACGTTGTCGTCGGCTCCGGCCGCGCGGGACTCCAGCGGGAACACGAAGGCCCGGGTGCGAATGTCTGCGATCCTCATGGCTGAGGCTTTTCCAGCATCTCGCTGAGCCGGAGCCCCGGCGCGATGATGTCGGGGTTGGTGCGCACATCGACGACACATGGCCGCTCGGACGCCAGGGCGTCGCGAAGCACTGCCTCCATGTCCGCCGGGTCGTCGAGGACGAGTCCTCGTGCCCCGAGCGACCTGGCCCAGCCGGCGAGGTCCAACGAGCCGATCTGCACCCCGGCCAGCCGTCCATGGTCCCGCGCTTGGTGCATGGCGATCGTGCCGTACATGCCGTTCTGGTACGCGATGACGACGATCGGCGCGCCATAGCGCACGGCCGTCTCGACTTCCTGGCCGGTCATCAGGAGGCCGCCGTCTCCGACCATGGCCACGACCGTCCTGGACGGCTGTGCGAGCTTGGCCGCTACCGCGGAGGGCACGGCATAGCCCATGGCTCCGTTCGCAGGCGCCAACAGGCGCTGCGACGACGAGAAGCGCCAGTAGCGATGAAAGAAGATCGAGAAGTTGCCGGCGTCAACGGTGATGGTGACGTCGTCGGGCACCAGCTCACGCAGACAAGCGATGACCGCTGCGGGATGGACCCCGTCTGCCTCGGTTGCGGCCGGCCGCCGGGTGTAGTCGGCCCAGGCGTCATGGTGGGTCTTCCAGTCCTGGCCGCCGGGATCGCCACAGCCGCCGAGCTCGAGGAGCGCATCAAGCAGGGGATTGACGTCTGCAGCCAGTAGGAGCGTGGAGTCGGATCCAGAGGGCGCGGGAAGCCCTGGTCCGACCATCACGACCCGCTGTCCCGGCCGCGGGTAGGCAAAGTCCTGCGATGTGACCGCGTCCAGCCGTGTTCCCAGAACCACCACGAGGTCGGATTGGTCGAGGCCCTGCAGCACCTCGCGTGGGAGTCGGCCCCGCAGGTGTCCCAGGAACAGCGGGTGGTCCTCGTCAAACGCATCCTGGCGACGAAAGGCGACGTAGACCCCGGCGTGGTAGAGCTCGGCGACCTGTCGAAGGCGGTCGGGATCGACCCGAGAACGTGGGCCGGCTACGAAGACCGGGCGACGGGCGCTGCGTATACTGTTGGCCAGCTCGAGCAACAGGCCCTGATCGAGTCTGCGACTCTCGGGACTCGCAACGGTCGGCACTGGTCCCTCGTGCGGTTGCTCCCAGAAGTCGGCAGGGACCGACAGCACCGCTGGCCCAGGCCGACCCGACGTGGCCTGCGCCAACGCCTCGGCCACCAGAGGAACGACGTCGGCGGGAGTCCTGGCCTCTCCGGACCACTTGGCCAGGGGCCGGTAGAAGGCCGCGAGATCGACTTCTTGAAAGCCTTCTCGCCCCAGGGCCCATGACTCGACCTGTCCAAGGATGACGAGCATCGGGGTCTGGTCCTGCATCGCCGTGTGCACGCCGGACGAGAGGTTGGTTGCGCCAGGGCCCCGGCTGGCCAAGGCCAGGGCTGGTCTCCCGGTGAGCTTCGCCTCGGCCTCGGCCATGAATGCGGCGCCGCCCTCGTGCCGTGCCGACACGAGTCGAGTCGAGTCGACCAGGCTCCATTCATCGACGAGCGCGAGGTAGGACTCACCGGGCACCATGTAGGCGCTCGTCACCCCGGACCGGACCAGCAGCTCTACGACGGCCTTCGCGACAGTGGCCAAGGGGATCTCCTCATCATGTGGCCTGAGCATGGCTTCGGGGGTCACTCCGGCAAGACGGGGTATGCCCAGTCGGCCAGATCGCCGCGCCTGATGTCGTCTCGGGTGGGGGCGCCCTGGAAAAAGGTGCCCTGGACCCAGTACTCGGACCGGGGCTGGAACTTTTCCATGCCGAGCAGGGCGAGCAAGAGTCGGATGATGTAGACGGGCTGAAAACTTTGATCGTGAGTGTTAACCCGGACCTCACCGTAAGGTCGTCCCGCTTGACCTTGGACGCGGGCGATCACACTCCTCAGGTCAGGCGCGCTGAGGAGCAGCTCTCCCACGAGGAGACCTGGGTCTGCAGAGTCCAGCCTCCGCTGGAGCGCCTGGACCCGCCTGGGCAAGCTAGGCACGGTCTCGAACTCGTCGGGCCACGAGCCCCTGCGGCCGATCCGGGGCTCCTGCGCCTCCACCGAGCGATACCAGAACCGGTCATAGGCTCCGGGTTCGTCGAAGTCGATGTCGAGGGCCCAGCCGTAGTCAGCGGCCACGAGATCACGCAAGGTCCCGACCGTCATCCCGGCATCGGGATCGGTCGACTCGCTCTCCAGGAGTCGCGGTGACGGGTCTGCGTCCCGGTCGTAAGCGTCACCAACCAGGACTCGGACGAGCTCGCGCGACTCGGGATGCAGTCCGACCCCGACCTGCCGTTCGAAGTCGCCCCACGTCAGCGATCGCCGAGCGCGCTCGAGGCCCGACGTTCGGGTCTCATCGCGCAGGGCTGTCAGCACGCGGTCGAGGTCGTTCGCGATGACTCGGCTGTCCGCGAATGGCGATCGCTGCACGGGATTGAGCCGGGAATCCTGGTCGTAGAACCGCGCACTTCGGCGCACCAGGGTCGTTGCCCGATCGAACTCGCCAGATTCGGCAATGAGGGGCTGGGACGCGGCGAGCCGCCAGGGCGAGAGGTGGTGGTCGACCCACGTGTGAAAGCGCCGAGGGTGATTGGTGACATATTGAAGCATGCCAAGGCCTGAGCCGTTCCCTACACCGAGATAGCGCTGTAGCGTCGGTGGCAGTCCTGAATCGGAACCCCGCCCGATCAAGTGACGCAGAAGGTCAAAGCTGAACTCCCGGAGCATGTAGAGACCAAGGATCTCGACGTGGTACACGGCCCCGAGTGGGTGGTTCTCTCCGAGACTCGCGAACGTGCGGGTGCCGTATTTTCCGTTGGTGTAGACACCGGTGTTCCGCAGCGCGTATCCGACCTGGACGACGGTCGGCACGTCCACCGCGCCGGCCCGCAACATCGTGACGAGGTCGTCGAAGAACCTGGAGCTCCGGTTGGCGCGCGTCCACAGGATGGTGTTGGGGGCGGCCCGGCCGCCTCGGAGAAACGGGAGCTGCTCGCGCGTCCGGCCGATCCAGTCGCTGTCGACGGGTCCATCTGCCAAGGCGGCCATGACGTCCCAGCGCTGCGCGATGACTCGCTCGGTCCGCCCCTCCTCGGAGATCGAGTCGGAAAACGCGACGAAGGTGAACCGGTGGCCTTCGGCCGCGATGTTGTAGATCGCCGTGCCCCGGCCCTCCTCGTCCAGGTCGAGGGACTCGAGCGTCACGTTCCACCGGTTCATCGACATACGGCGAATCAGCGAATTGGCGAAGCTTCGGCCCGACGGCATCGCGCGGCCGAGGACGCCGAGCGTGAGCCCTGCGGCGGACGGATCGCCGGGCGTCGAGGTCACATCGCTACTGAGCACAGGCAGTCAACCGTTCTTGGCCATGGCGCTGTCCCCGGCCTCATCGCTGAGCATCTGACGGCTCGCTTCTAGGCCAGGGACCGCCACACCGGGTCTGGTCAGGACATGGGCTTGAAGGACTCATCGAAGAGGCGCATCCAGTTGCCACCCATGACGCCATCGATGACGTCCTGACTGAGGCCTCTGGCGCGAAGTCCGTCCGCGATCACGGGGAAGTGCTCGGGCGAGCTGAACCAGGTTGGCCACTTCGTGGCGCCACCCCGTGGCTTGATGGCGAACTCTCGCGCAAAGCGTCCCTTGCGGAACCAGGCCATCTTGTTCTCGTTACCGAGATTGAGATCGGTTCCGATGCCTACCGCTGTCGGCCCAAGCAGATCGAGAGTCCATTCGACCATCTCGCAGAACCGTTCGACCGTGCATGCGTTCCCGTCCGGCGCCATCCGGGGATAGGGGCTCAGCCCGACGACTCCGCCCTTCTCGGCCACGGTGCGAAGAAGGTGCGTTGACTTGTTGCGGATGGGCAGCTCGACGTCTTCTCCGACGAACTCTCGAGGGTTCGAGTGGGTTACGGCGACAGGACGCTCGGAGAGCTCAGCGGCCTCCTGGCTGGTCGCCTCTCCACAGTGCGAAAGATCGATGAGCATGCCCACGCGATTCATTTCTCGAACCACACCGCGACCGTAGGTCGTCGAAAGGCCTCGGTCCTCGGGCTCCCAACACCCCGAGCCAACCAGGTTCTGGATGTTGTAGGTGAGCTGGGCGACTCGGATGCCCAGCTCGTGCAGCACTCCGACCAGCTCGATGTCGTCCTCGAACGCCGCGGTGTTCTGCAGGCCAAAGACGATGGCTGTGCGGTTGGTCTGGCTGGCCTTCTCGACGTCCTCAACGGTGTTCGCCAAGGTGACCAGATCGGCGTGATCGTCGATCAGTCGACGCCACTTGGTGATCTCGCGAACCGTCTCCCGGAAGTCTTCCCACACTCCGAGAGTTACGTGGATGCAGTCGAGCCCGCCCTTGCGTGCGGCTTCGAACCGATTTCGGTCCCAGTGCCCTGTCTCAAGGCAGTCACAGGTAAGTGAAGAGTAAGTCATGTCCCTGGCCTTCGATTGCGTTCGTGTCGGGCGGAGGCGGTGTTCAGGTGAGGATGAAGCTCTGGACCGGGCACGAGCCACAGTCCCGTGCGCCGAGGCGAAGCTCGACCAGCTCGGCCGGCGCTCCAAAGGTCATTCGGTCATGTAGGAGTCGGCGAGCATCAACGCTTGATCGAGGATCTCAACGCCCTGGGTGATCTCTTGCCGGGTGATCGTCAGGGGCGGTGCCAATCGAACGATGTTCTGGTGGCCGCTGATGTACAGGCCCAGACGCAAGGCCTCAGCGACGACCTTGCTCATCGGGGCGTTGTCCGCCGCTGAGCCGTTGAGCGGGACCAGGGGTTCGCGGGTTTCGCGGTTCCGGACGATCTCCAAGCCCCAGAACATGCCCAGTCCGCGGACTTCACCGATGCTGGGGTGGCGGTCTTGCAGCTGGGTGAGCATGGACCCCAGGTAGGCACCGTTGTCGGCTGCTTGCTCGACGACGTTGTATTCCTTCATGACGGCGATGGATTCCACGGCGACGGCGCAAGCCAGCGGATGCCCGCTGTACGTCATCCCGCTCGTAAAGGTGTTCTCCCGCAGCCAGGGTCGAAACTTCTCAGACGCAATCATGGCGCCGAGCGGCACATAGCCTGAGTTGATGCCCTTCGCGACAACCATGATGTCCGGCACGACGTCCCAGTGCTCGCTGGCGAACCACTTGCCGGTCCGACCAAACCCCACCATGACCTCGTCAAGGATCAACAAGATCCCGTACTTGTCGCAGAGCTGACGGATGCTGGCGAGATAGCCGTCCGGAGGGACGATGACTCCGTTGGTCCCGGTCACCGACTCGAGGACGATCGCCGCCACCGATGCGGGGTTCTCGTAACGGAGGATCTCCTCCACGTGAGGCGCGCCCGTGCAGACGGGACAGGGATCCGGATGGCCAGCGGGGCAGCGGTAGGTGTAAGGGTCCAGTATCCGCACGGCGCCGGGGGACCCCGGCTCGGCTGCCCACCGGCGCTTCTCGCCGG
>DATCXA010000011.1:0-4454 GCA_036566085.1 Propionibacteriaceae bacterium | reverse complement strand
CGCCGTACGCGACGCGATCGAAGTGAGCGACTCCGTGCTGAGCAAGCAGGTCGGGGTTCTGGAGGCCGCGGGCTACATCGAGGTGACGAAGGGCTATGTCGGCAAGCGGCCGAGAACCTGGCTGAAGGTGACCGACCTCGGCCGTGAGGCGCTTCGTCAGCACCTCGCCGCGCTGCACGCGCTCATCAAGGACCTGTGAACCGTCTCCGCTTCCATGTCGCCAACGAATGCGCAATCGCATCAGTGCGGAAACGTTCCCGGACCTTATGTGCTGGCCGGGCATTCGTTCGGCGGCCTCTACGCACTCACCTTCGCGGCCCGCTACCCCGATGAGGTGGCCGGACTGGTACTCGTTGACTCGACCGCACCGGCCGCGGAGCCTGAGCCGGATTCGGCGCAGTCCGTCCGCGTCGACCCCGATAACGCGACGAACCGTGTCTCCGCACTGGTGGCCGGCGCAGCACGACTCGGCCTCGGTCGACTGGTCGGAGTGGAGACCCCCAGCCACCTTCGGAGCACGGTCCACGAGTACATGCAGACTGGAGCTTCGGTGCAGCAGGCGGCAGCTCTGAGGGACTTCAGCGACAAGCCGCTGGTCGTCCTCACCGCAAGCACTGAAAGCGTGCCAGGATGGTTCGCTTCTCAGGATGCGCTTTCCACCCTGTCGACAAACAGCCTGCACCGTGTCATCGCCGGGGCCAGCCACACGTCGTTCACCACGGATCAGGAGGACGCTGCCGCGACCGCCCGGGGGATTCTCGACGTCGTCTCCGCAGTGCGGACCGCACGGCCGCTCGCACCCTAGAGTGAGTGCAACACATGTCTTACGCAACTCTGGAGTTTCTCAAGACTTCAGACCACGGAGAGTGATTCATTCCGCGGTGTTCGTCGCGTCACTCGCATCAGACTAGAGGTGTGGTGCTCCCGGTCGATAGTGGGTGGTTGGTGCGTTGAAATGCTCGACGACTCAACCCCCGTTATCGAAGTCGGGGTTGCACTCAAGGTTGGCCTGCCGGCCGTTCGCCGGGTCAAATCCTGTTACCCGGTAGGAGCGGGTCCAGTTGGTGGCGGCCTGCCATTGAGTGATCCAGCCGTCATGTCGCGAACCTATCCCAGATCGAAGATGTGCACTGCGTTGTCGCCTTCGACCGCCCGGCGCTCGCTTTCGGTCAATCGAACGTTCGCGATCCGCGCCGCCTCGAAGGTCTGGTCGTATCGTGGCGCGCTCGACGCGTACAGTAACCGCTCCGGGCCGAGTTCGCGCACAATCCGCTCCAGGTAGTCCTGCCGATACTCTCCATTGGAGAGAACAAGAAGGTTGGGGTTGGCGACGAGCGCGAACCACGCGTCGATCATACTGAGCCCAGAGATGTTGATCTGAGCGCCCGAGGTGATGACTATCCTCGCCTCAGGAATTCGCTCGGCAAGGGCGAGCACTTGCAGGGGCTCGGACCGTCCGGGGATGCCGCCAGAGATGACCACAGGCACGCCCAGGCGCCGCGCCTCCCGCACCACCTCGACCGCGGATTGCGCGCGGAACACCTCTTCATCGGGATCGATATACACACCGACACAGCCAAGGTCGCCGATGCCGCGGGCCACTTCGGAGACGGCATCCACGCCCTGATTCGGATCTACCCGCACGAGACGGTAAACGCCCTCCATGCCGTTACCCTCTGCAGCGAGCCGGTCGTTGGCGTTCCTGAGATCGTAGTTTCGAGGTTTTGCCGGCGCGGTGATTGTTGCGTCAAAGCCGAGCCGGCGCGCTGTGCCGACCGCGTCAATGAGCGACAGTTCGCGCCCTACCAGGTTCTCGCCGACGAAGACGAGCGCATCGACTCTCACTACGCACCACTTTCCGCGAGCAACCGCATGGCGTTGCCGCTCAGCACCAGATCAAGGTCGGTTTGCGCTAGACCCAAGCCCCTGATCTTCTCCAACTCGAGCGCCGGATTGCAGCCAGGCCCATCACTTCCGAAGATCACTCGGGATGCCCCCACCCGCATCACCGCATCGGCGATGAGCCATGGGTATGGCATCGCCGAGGTCTCCAGATAGAGGTTCTCGTGCCGCTCGGCGGCCTCGATCGCATCGGCGGCGTGGAAGTAGCCACCCATGTGGCCCATGACAATCGAACAGTCCGGAACGAGGGCGGCAGCCAGCGCCAACGCCTGGGGCGTTGTGTAGGGGTCGTCCCCGCAGTGGAACAGTACCGGCAGGGAGGCCTCGGCGCACAGCCTCAGCACCGCGACTGTGGCGGCGCCGGCCGGATGAGCGATCGTTGTCGTCGGGTGCAGTTTGACACCCTTCACCCCGAGCTGGAGCGCACGTTTCAGGATCCCGGGCATCTCATCCGTGTAGGACGGGTTGAGCCGCACGAACGGCACTAGCCGATCCGGGAATCGTTTCGCACTCGCGGTGATGTAGTCCAGGGCGGCCGGATTGCTTCCAGGCAAGTCGGTATACGTCATGATCACCGCACGATCAATCCCAGCCTCATCGAGCAGCCCAACAATCTTCTCCGGCGGGTCGAGCCAGCCGAAGGCGGGAGCCTCGTCCACATGCGTATGGAAATCGATGATCACGGGGCTACCGTCACCATGCGGTCGAACTCCATCGCGAGTTCCACGTAGACGTCCACTGTCTTGACCACTTCATCCAGATCGACCCATTCGACGATCGCGTGCGCCTGATCGATGGAGCCCGGCCCCAGAATTACGCAAGGGAGATTGCCGAGCCCTGCGAGATAGCAGGCGTCGGTCGAGTACGTGACGCCGCCCGCCTCCACATCCTGGCCGAGGACAGTCTTCACGGCGCGTTCCGCTGAGACCACCAGGGGGCTCTCGGGCGACGCGTTGAATCCGTGCAGGGCAACTATCGGCTGATCCAAGTGGATCTGAAGCCCGTCGACGTCGCGCAGTTCCTGCAGAACAGTCTCGATGTCGGCGAGGGCGTCATCGGCCGTCTCGTCGGGCGACAGGCGTCGGTCGTACCAGATCTCGCACCGATCCGGTACCACATTCGGGGCGATGCCGCCCTCGATCATGGTGGGGGTGAGGTAGGCGGGGCCGGAGACTGGGTCGGGATTGGCGGACAGGATGCTTCCGAGCCGCTGTTCAAGCCGCGCGATCGCGATGGCAGCGCCGGCAATCGCGTTGACCCCAAGGTGAGCTTTTGAGCTGTGCGCCGCGATGCCGGTGACCACAGCGCGAACCCGGATGAAACCGTTGTGAGCGCGGACGGGCAGCATGGACGTCGGCTCGCCGATCACCACGGCATCTACCTTTGGCAGGTGGCCGAGCAGCTCCCGCGCGCCGCGCATGATGTATTCCTCGTCAGCAACGCCAGCGATCACAATTGTGGGCCGTGGCCCCTCGATCTTCGACATTCGCTCGGCAGCACCCACCATCGAGGCAAGTGAGCCCTTGGTGTCGCACGTGCCGCGACCGAAAAGGAGTCTGCCCTCGGTGCGCACGCGCATCGTTTCAGGTTCCGCGGGAACGGTATCGAGATGGGCCTCGAACACAACGGTCGCGTGACCGACGGTTCCCTGCAGGACACCGATGACGTTCGGACGTCCGTCCACGGCGGGCAGGACTGCAACTTCGAGGCCAAGCCCTGTGAGCACTTCGGCAAGGCGCGCCGCGATCGGCCCTTCCCCGGGGCTGTCAGGTGAGAGATCCGGATTGCGCGAGTCGAGGCGCACTAGCTCCTCGAGCAGCGCTTCAACGTCGAAGGGGGTGGTCGCAGTCACTTGACTTCTGTCCAGACCGTGTCCTTCTGGAACGTGCGGTCGAATCCTCCGCCGTTCCACGACGTCATTCGCGTGGGCCACACCTTGAAGGGCACCCGCGGAAACACCAATGTGCTCTCTGCGTAGGGGAGTCCCTCCTCTCCGAGGTACCGGCGCGCCATGTCCATCATCGGAGGCACGTAGTCGAACTCCTCCCCGAGAAACTCGATCTCGCCCTGCACGCTCACCCTCATGTAGGGCAGCTCGAAGTTGTCGACAAGCAGGCCGCAACGGGGGTCACGTTTCAAATTCTTGACCATGCCTGTGCGTTCCTTGCTGACGACCAGGAACGACTCACCGTCCCATGTGTACCAAACTGGGCTGATTGCGGGCACCCCATCCTCGTTGACCGTGGCGATCTTCGCGAAGAGACGCCCGCTGGTCAGGAATGCGTCGCGCTCTTCCGGGGTGAAGCCACGCCCCTCATTACTGGTCATTGCCATTGGTTAGCACCTCTCGTCTCGTTGTAGTTCGAACTGATTTCTTCCGCGAGTCTGTGCGCTGCATCACAAACGCTGCCGCGATGAGGATGATGATCCCCTTGAGCAACTGTTGATACCAGACGTCGACCCGCAGCAAATTGAAGATGTTTCCGAGGATCGCGAACAGCACCACGCCGGCGAGGAGGCCTGTGAGCCTGCCGCGACCGCCCGCGAGGCTT
>DATCXA010000768.1:0-2929 GCA_036566085.1 Propionibacteriaceae bacterium | reverse complement strand
GTGGCGGACGAGTGGTTAGTCGATTTCGACTTCGTTGTTTGTCCGCGTTGCGGCAATGACGTGGGTCCTGGCAGAGCTAGCCCGCAACTGTGCTACCTCTGTCTACAAGAGCCGCGGCCCGCTCCATCGCGGTCTCAGTTGCTTGCGGAGCAGGATCGACTTACAAGTCAGATCGTTGAAACGGCAGAGGTGATCGAAGGCCGTCAGCTAGCCCAGAATAAGCTCGTGGCCGAGGCAGCCCGGCTAGAGGAAGTTGTTGCTGATCTATCGAGAGATCTCGATCAAAGAACTGCGGCATTTGTGTCTGATCGCGCTACTCAACTTGAGTTCTACGCTGCGGAACAGGCTCGCCTTGAAAGCGAAATAGAGCGTCTCCGTGAATACCAAATTTTGTTGCGCCGTCATCGGAACCAGGCGCGGAACCGGGAGGAGCTCGAGGATCAGCATCACAGAATCACGACGCAAATCCATGCGATTGAGCTAGGTTCCGTCGACGCCGAGGTTAAGGTTCAGGCTTTAGAGCAGCGGATGCTCGAATATCTGTATGAGTTGCATATTCCTGACTTGGGCCAGGATCTTTCTGTTCATATCAACCGTAAAACTTATCTGCCTGAAGTGTCTGGGCGTAGCTTCGACGAGCTTTCCAGTCAGGGATTGAAGACGCTCGTCAATATTGCGCACGCACTGGCTCATCATACGATTGCGATAGATCTGAACCTTGCCATGCCGGGTTTACTTATTCTCGATGGACTCTCGGCGAACGCCGGACATGACGGCTTCGATCAGGAGCGTATTCGTGATGTATACCGTCTCCTAAAAAGTATCGCTGAGCGATATGAAGACCTCCTTCAAATCATTGCGGTAGACAACGAGCTAGCAAGAAACATCCTGCTTGACTTCGCGCCGCATGCCGTACTTACCCTAACCCAGGCGGATCGCCTAATCCGAGTCCCCAGCGAGCAGTCGCTATGATCAGTTACTCAGTTAGGTGGAAGTACAGGCTGGAGCAGTACTTGGATTCCCGTCTAGTAGGAGCAATGTATAGGCGGCCAGCGTCGAATCGTCTGTGATTACGCCGTCCCTGATACGGCGTTCGAGTTCCTCGCGGGGTATCCATGCCTGAACCATGTCCTGTTCCTCGACTTCACGTCTGGGGGTGCCGTGGTGCAGGTCGGTGGCGAGGAAGACGTGGAAGCCCTGGCCGGTGATGGAGTGGGCACAGTGCAGGAAGCCGAGCCGACGAAGTTGGCCGGCGCGGATGCCGGTCTCCTCTTCCAGTTCGGCGCGGGCCAAGTCGGTGGGGCTGCCGGTGCGGCCGTTGGGGAAGGTGCCTTGGGGGAACTCCCACATGCGGCGGCCGGTGGGGTACCGGTACTGCTCGACCAGGTGGAAGCCGTCGTTTTCGGCCGGGATGATCAGAGCGAAGTCGGGCTTGTCGATCACCGCGTAGATCCCCTGTGAGCCGTCCTGGCGTTCGACCTGGTCTTCGCGCAGTGTCATCCACGGGTTGCGGTAGACGACCCGGGAGGACAGTTGGCGGATCGCCGGCTCCGTGTCCTCGCCGGGGTGCTCAGATGGTGGGGCCATAGGAGTACACCAGTTCGTGTCGGTCGCCGACGATGATGCGGTTGGTTACCTCGACGATGTGGTCGTGTTGGCTGTATCCCCGCCGCCAAAGAACCATGACCGGCTGGTTCGGTTCGATCTGGAGGACCTCGCGTTCGGAGGCCAGCGGAAGGCGGCAGGTGACTGTTTCCTCGAACCGCACGTGTATGCCGATGTCGGCGAGCCGGGAGTAGATGCCACCCGGGCCGGTGTCGACCTGGCGGAGGATCGGTACTCGCTCGACGATGTCGGCGACGACCCATGTGGTGGCTGTCTGGATCGGCGGGTCGCCGACGACTCCCTGCACGCGTGCCCGTTCAAGCACGACGGTGCCAATGGGGACGCCCAGCCAGCGGGCCAGGTTCTGTTCTGCCTCAACGTCGCGGACGGTGGTCCGGGTGAACGGTTCGCGGCCGGAGCGCAGCGCAGACACGTGGAATCCGCGCCAGTCCCCGACCTGCTTGGTCAGGTCACCGTCTCCCCGACGAACCGGTGCCGCTGAGCGGACCCGGGCGCCCACGCCTTTCGAATGTGTGACAAGTCCCTGCTCGGACAGCATGCGAAGTGCCCGGCGGACCGTCGATCGGTCGGCGTCGAACTGCTGAGACAGTTCGCGCTCGGAAGGTAGCCACTCGCCCGCAGGAAGCTGTCCGGACTCGATCCTGGCCGCGATCGTGTCGGTGATGCTCTGTGCCTTGGTGGGTGGGCGTGGCATCGCTGGTTCGTCCCCTGATCGGCGCTACTCGGCTCAAGTGGTTGATCGGGCAACCATAGACCACCCACTGACCGCTACGAGCCCAAACACCCCGCCATGTCCGCCGGTCTCCCCGCTGAACATCACCCGTTCGAGGCTTGCGGTTGGTCTTTGGTAGGGCAACCATGGACACACCAAGCAGCACCAGCGTTGCTGCCCGTGAGGGCAGCAGGGTCGGGCTGAAACAGATGGCCCCGGCGGGTGGTCGAGACCCGCCAGGGCCGTGCATCGAGATTGGAGTCACAGATGCAGGACAAGGCTATGGCACCTGGTGGTGCCGAGGCAGTGGAGACAACCACGACGGGCCGTGCGCAGTGGCGTGCCCAGTGTCGGGACCTCGCTCTGGAGAGTGCGATGCGCAAGCGCGCGGCCGGGGTGCCGACGTACTCGGTGCCAGAGGCTGCGGCCCTGTTGAGCGTGTCGCAGGAGCACATGTACCGCCTCGTCCGTACCGGGGCGTTTCCGGCGGTGCGGATGAGGTTGGGGGCCGAGCAGGGCCGGTACGTGGTACCCGCGAAGGCGGTGGACCGGCTGTTGGAGGCCGCCACGGACGCGGGCTGCTGCGTGGAC
>DATCXA010000766.1:0-7564 GCA_036566085.1 Propionibacteriaceae bacterium | reverse complement strand
GTCCACGCCCCGCCTCGCTCTGGTGCCGAGCGTCTTGCTGGCCGTCGGCCCGGTGCTGAGCATTGTGCTGATCGTCGGTCTGGTCGTTTTGTTGCGATCGGACCGCAGGGCAACCGACGGGTGGCTGGCGGCAGGTTTCTTGATCTTCCTCGCATTCCTGCTGATCACCGGCGGCAAGGCCTACTACCCGGCTGGACTCGTTCCGGCGGTGTTGGCCGCCGGTGCCGGGCCAGTACTGAACTGGGTGATTCGCGGGCGGCTATGGCGGCCCGTACTGGCGGTCGGGCTGATCCTCTTCACGGTGGTCAACACGACGCTCCTGACGCTACCGATAGGTCGTCCCGGTGGACCCGTGTACACGATCGCGGTCGCTGCCAATCCGGATCTGGCCGCCGAGGTGGGATGGCCGGGCTACGTCGATCAGGTCGGGGAGGTCGCGGCCAGCATTCCCACGGCACAGCGGACCGACACGATCGTGTTGACCCAGTCCTACCAGCAGGCGGCGGCACTCGACCTGCTCCGGCCCGCGAACGGGATGACGATCCCAGCTGTGTACTCCGGTCACAACGGCTTCTGGTTCTGGGGGCCGCCCCCGGAATCGGCCACCGACGCCATCGTCATCGGGAACTTCTCCTCGGCCGATCTCGCGACCGGGTACGCGCACTGCGAGGTGGCTGCCACGGTCCAGACGCCGCCCGGCGTTGACAACGACCTGACGGGTACCCCGATCCATCGGTGCACCGGCCTGCGACAGCCCTGGTCGGTGCTCTGGCCGCAGCTCGCAACTTTCGCGTAACCCCACACCGTTCGCCGAAGGTGAACGCTCAGAGATTGGGAAGAAATCTGCGTCGGAAAGCCTTGAGTGGATGACGCTCAACTTACGAGCGATCCTCCTGGAAGGCGAAATTTGATGTCGATAACCCGACTCCCTGTTTTGTTCCTCACCGACCTCGTCGTGCTGCCCGGCATGGTGGTACCGATCGAGCTCGACGATGCGGCCCGCGCTGCGGTTGATACGGCGAAGGCCTACAGCGACGGCTCGCTGCTCGTCGCTCCCCGTCTCGAGGACCGCTATGCCTCATACGGTGTGGTGGCCGAGATCGTCCAACTTGGCCGTCTAGCCACTGGCCAACCGGCTGCGGTGATCAAGGCTGAGCGGCGAGTCAAGATCGGCTCCGGAGTTTCCGGACCGGGTACCGCGCTCTGGGTTGAGGCTGAGGAACTCCCCGAAACAGCGGACGATACCGATGAGATTCAGAAGCTCGCAGCGGAGTACAAGGGACTTGTCATTGCGACGCTGCAGCGGCGCGACGCCTGGCAGGTCATCGATACGGTCAACCGCGTCACCGATCCTTCGACCCTTGCCGATTTGGCCGGGTACGCGCCCTGGCTGAGCGACGAACGGAAGCGGCAGCTGCTGGAGACCCCCGACGTCGTGACACGGCTGACGACCTTGATCGAGTGGACCAAGGCGTACATCGCCGAGACCGAAGTCAATGACAAGATCGCTGACGATGTTCGCGAGGGGATGGAGAAGAGCCAGCGCGAGTTCTTGCTACGGCAGCAGCTGAACGCAATCCGTAAAGAGCTGGGCGAGGATGAGCCGGACGGCGCTCAGGACTACCGAGCCCGCGTCGAGGAGGCGGAGCTGCCCGATGAGGTTCGCAAGGCTGCCCTGCGCGAGGTCGGAAAGCTGGAACGGGCCAGCGATCAGAGCCCCGAGTCGGGCTGGATTCGCACCTGGCTCGACACCATCCTCGAGCTGCCCTGGAATACCAAGACCAGCGATTCGACCGACATCAACGCAGCGCGTGAGGTGTTGGACGCCGACCATCACGGTCTTGACGACGTCAAGGATCGGATCGTGGAGTACCTGGCAATTCGCGCCCGCCGTGCGGAGCGCGGACTTGAGGTTGTTGGTGGACGTGGCTCTGGCGCGGTGATGGCGCTGGTCGGCCCGCCTGGTGTCGGCAAGACTTCGCTTGGCGAGTCGGTTGCTCGCGCTTTGGGCCGCAAGTTCGTGCGTGTTTCGCTAGGTGGGGTACGCGACGAGGCTGAGATCCGCGGCCACCGGCGTACCTACGTCGGCGCGCTGCCGGGCCGGATCGTTCGCGCGATCACCGAGGCGGGATCGATGAACCCGGTGCTACTGCTTGACGAGATCGACAAGGTCGGTTCGGACTACCGTGGCGACCCGGCAGCCGCGCTGCTGGAGGTTCTCGACCCGGCGCAGAACCACACCTTCCGGGACCACTACCTGGAAGTCGACCTTGACCTCTCCGATGTGTTGTTCCTGGCAACGGCCAACGTCGTCGAGACAATTCCGCAGGCACTCCTTGACCGCATGGAGCTGGTGAATCTCGATGGATACACCGAGGACGACAAGATCGCGATCGGTCGGCAATTCCTGCTGCCGCGGCAGCTTGAGCGCGCCGCTTTGACAGCTGAGGAGGTCACGCTCTCAGATGAAGCCCTGCGGGAAATCGCGGCGAACTACACGCGCGAGCCCGGCGTACGCCAGCTCGAACGGTTGCTAGCGAAGCTGCTCCGTAAGGCAGCGACGAAGCTCGCCCAGAACAACGTCGAGCCAGGCTTGGTAATAGAGCCTTCGAACCTGCGTGAATACCTCGGCAGGCCGCGGTTCACCCCTGATGCTCATGAGCGTACGTCCGTGCCCGGCGTCGCCACTGGCCTGGCGGTGACCGGTCTGGGTGGAGATGTGCTCTTCGTTGAAGCGTCTGCCTTGGATGGGCACTCGGCGAATTCGGGATCGGGCAGCCTGACGCTGACCGGGCAACTGGGCGATGTGATGAAGGAGTCAGCGCAAATCGCGCTGTCCTACGTACGCGCCCACGCCGACCGGCTCGGGATCACTGACCCGTCGATTTTGGACCGGCATGTCCACATTCACGTTCCCGCAGGCGCGGTCCCCAAGGATGGCCCGTCGGCTGGAGTCACCATGGTGACGGCTCTTACCTCGATGGCGCTTGGCAGACCAGTGCGCTCCGATGTCGGCATGACAGGTGAGGTGACGCTGAATGGGCGCGTGTTGCCCATCGGCGGAGTGAAGCAGAAACTACTCGCCGCTCAGCGGGCTGGTCTAACGACCGTCTTCGTGCCCAAGCGGAACGAGCCCGATCTAGACGACGTGCCGGAGGACGTGCTTGAGACGATCACCGTCATTCCGACGACTGACGTTGCCGAGTTAGTCGCCCAGGCCATCGAGCCGGTCTCGGCCCCGAATGACACCATGGTCGCCGCCTGATCCTTGGCCCTCCGAGCCACCGGAGCCACCCGAGTCATCCGTGGCCAGCCTGTCTTGGTCGTATCTGGACTTCACCAGGCTGGCCACTGTGGTGATCGTCAGCGTCACGACGATTACTGTCAGCGAGAGCCAGATCGGTATCTCGCCATCGAATGGTGCCCAGTCCGCCAAATGGTAGGTATGCAGCGCGTGCAGGATCAGCTTGATACCAATGAAGCCCAGGATGATCGACAAGCCAACCGAGAGGTAGACAAGCCGCTTCAGCAACCCGCCGATCAAGAAGTACAGCTGTCGTAGCCCCATCAGAGCGAAGACGTTCGCCGTAAATACCAGATACGGCTCCTGGGTCAGCCCATAGATCGCCGGAATCGAGTCCAGTGCAAACAGCAGGTCTGTACTGCCCAGCGCAATGATCACGATCAGCATCGGAGTGATCAGCCGCTTGCCATTCTCGACCACGGTCAACTTCGTGCCCCGGTAATCCTTTGTCGCATTGAAGCGACGCCGAACGAACCGCATTGCCGGGTTGTCAGGAAGCTCTTCGGTGTCCTGGTCCTGTTTGCGGTAGTCGAGATAGATCTTGACAGCCGTCCAGATCAGGAAGGCCCCGAAAATGAAGAACACCCAGCTGAACGCGTTGATCACTGCGGCGCCCACCGCGATGAAGATGCCGCGAAAGATCAGGGCCAAGATGATGCCGACCAAGAGCGCGAACTGCTGAAGGTGGCGCGGAACCTTCAGCTTGGTCATGATGACCAAGAAGATGAACAGATTGTCGATTGAGAGGCTGTACTCGGTAAGCCACCCGGCGTAGAACTCTCCGGCATAGCGTGGACCAGCGATCGCCCATACACCGAGTCCGAAGATCACCGCCAAGGCAACAAAAATGCCGATAAAGAGGCCGGCCTCTTTCATCGACGGCTCGTGCGGGCGGCGACCCAAAATGAGCACGTCGATGACAAGAATCGTTACCATCACAATGACTGTGATGGTCCACGCGTAGAGGTGAACCTCCATATGGAGTCCTTCCGAGACGGGATTCGGCGAACGATTTAGTCTCGGAGGTCTCTTCCGCCAGGCTTACCGGCCGAGGGCACCGGGCTGTCTGGTTAGGAATAGATCCTGTCCGGAACGATCCGTGATGACGATGCCTCCGCGAGGGAATACTCCCCTCCGCCATTCAGTATGTCAGGGCTCGGCGAATTACCTCACCTCGGCACTTAGCGGTTGGCCTCCACCATCTGCCGCAACTCCGACTTGAGGTCTCGTATCTCATCACGCAGCCGCGCTGCAAGTTCGAACTGCAGATCGGCAGCCGCCGCATGCATTTGGGTGGTCAGTTCTTGTATCAGGTCGGCGAGATCACCGGCCGGCAACCCCGCCAGCCGCCGAGCCTGGGCAGTTGTCTCCTTCGCCCCGAGCGACGGCACCGGGGCTCGGCCGCGCCCTCGCTGTCGCCCGCCGAGCAGGTCATTCGTGTCCACGTCCTCTCGAGCCAGCATGTCGGTGATGTCGGCAATCTTCTTCCGAATGGGCTGTGGATCAATGCCGTTCGCGAGGTTATATGCCACCTGCTTCTCTCGCCGACGGTTGGTTTCATCGATTGCCGCGGTCATCGAGTCGGTGACCGAGTCGGCGTACATGTGGACTTCGCCGGAGACGTTGCGGGCGGCCCGGCCGATCGTTTGGATCAGACTCTTCTCACTCCGCAGGAAGCCCTCTTTGTCGGCATCGAGGATGGCCACCAGCGACACCTCCGGGAGATCTAGACCTTCCCGGAGCAAGTTGATCCCCACCAGGACGTCGAACTCTCCCATCCTCAGCTCCCGCAGCAATTGGACACGCTGCAGTGTGTCGACCTCGGAGTGCAGATAACGGGTCCGAATTCCGTTCTCCAGGAGGTAGTCGGTGAGATCCTCAGCCATCTTCTTGGTCAGCGTGGTCACCAGGACACGTTCATGCAGTTCGGTCCGCGCCCTGATCTCACCCATCAGATCGTCGATCTGGCCAGAAGTCGGTTTGACGATCACCTGCGGATCCACCAACCCAGTCGGCCGAATCAGCTGCTCGACAAAGCCCCTCGACTTGGCCAGCTCGTAATTGCCCGGAGTGGCAGACAGATAGACGGTCTGGCCTATGCGCTCCACGAATTCCTCGAAGCGCAGGGGACGGTTGTCCATTGCGCTGGGTAACCGGAAGCCGTGCTCGACCAGCGTGCGCTTCCGTGACATGTCGCCCTCGTACATGCCTCCGATCTGCGGCACGGTGACGTGGGACTCGTCGATGACTAGCAGGAAGTCAGCGGGAAAGTAGTCGAGCAGGCAGTTCGGTGGGCTGCCGGCCGGTCGACCGTCGATGTGCCGCGAATAGTTCTCGATACCCGAACAGGTGCCGATCTGCCGCATCATCTCGATGTCGTAACTGGTGCGCATCCGCAGCCGTTGCGCCTCGAGCATCCGCCGCTCCCGCTCCAGCTCGCCGAGCCGGTCGGCCAGCTCAACCTCGATTCCCGCAATCGCCCGTTCCATGCGTTCAGGCCCGGCAACATAGTGGCTGGCGGGAAAGAGATAGATCTCGCGATCCTCGGTGACTACCTCGCCAGTGACCGGATGCAGGGTGCTCAGCCTTTCGACCTCGTCGCCGAAGAACTCGACCCGGACAGCCAGCTCCTCATACATCGGGAATACCTCGAGAGTGTCCCCCCGCACCCGGAAGGTGCCGCGGCTGCCGGAAAGGTCGTTGCGCGCGTATTGGACGCCGACCAGCCGGCGCAGCAGGGCGTCTCGCTCGATCTCTTGTCCCACCTGCAGCTTGATCATCCGGCCGACATATTCCTGCGGCGTACCCAGGCCATAGATGGCCGACACCGTCGCAACGACAATGACGTCGCGTCGCGTAAGGAGCGAATTCGTCGCCGAGTGTCGCAGCCGCTCCACTTCCTCATTGAGGGAAGAGTCCTTTTCGATGTAGGTGTCGGTCTGGGGCACGTACGCCTCAGGCTGGTAGTAGTCGTAGTACGACACGAAGTACTCGACGGCGTTGCGCGGAAAGAACTGTCTGAGCTCATTGGCGAACTGAGCTGCCAGCGTCTTGTTCGGCTGCATCACCAGGATCGGCCGCTGCAGCCGCTCGGCAAGCCAGGCGATCGTGGCGGTTTTGCCGGTGCCTGTGGCGCCCAGCAAGACCACGTGCTGTTCACCTGTGGTGATCCGCTGCTCGAGCTCGTCGATTGCCTGAGGCTGGTCCCCGGACGGCGCGAAGTCGCTCTCCACCTTGAAGGGAGCGACCGCGCGCTGCAGGTCTTCAATCGAACGCATGGCGCGAGCCTACGTGCGAGTTGTGACAGTAACTCGGCCTAGCCGCCGGCGGTCTGGCTCCGCAGCATGGAGTTGATCATCGAAGTGAAATCCTTGTCGAGCTGATTGGTATCGGCGTTCGGAGTGAAGTACGTGGTACCGATGACGCTCACCCCATCACTTTGCCGGACTGAAACCAGAGAGAACAAGAACAGCTTCGTCGAACCCTGGCCACCGCTGACGGTTACCTGCGCCGCGCACGTTGCCGCCTTGAGCCTCGTAGTGCCAACGTCGGCGTCCTTCGGATCCTGGAACTTGCCGTTGGTCGTACCCTCCGCGATATTGCGGTGCCATGCATCGCAGAGCTGACCTGGATTAGTGGACTGCGAGATCTGCAGCGATTGTCCTAGGAACACACTCTTGCCGTCGGACAGCTGAGCCACATTCTTGCCGGTCTTCTTCACCTCCCAGTTGGCGGCCGGTACGAGCTCAATCCCATTGCCAACATCGATGGCTCCACCGGTCGGCGGTTTCGAGGTTTCGGTCGCTGATGGCTGCGGCTCAGGCGTTGGCCGACCGGTGGGCTCCGGGGTCGGTTCCTCGGTCGGCGACGCCGGCTGGCTCGGAGTGATGGACACATCCGGCTGATCACTGCCGCCCCGGGTCAACACCATGATGATGCCGCCAACCGCAGCCAAGAGCACGATTGCCGCCGCCACTATCGCGATGATCATCACCGGGCTCTTCTTGCGCGGTGCAGCGGGACCGCCAGGCGCGATACCGCCGGGCCCCGTAGGCCCGTAGCCTCCCGGCTGCTGAGGCGGATATCCGCCGGGAGGCGGTTGCGGCGGATACCCACCCTGCGGGGGATAACCCGGTTGCTGGGGCGGGAAGCCGGCCGGCTGTTGAGGTGGGAAGCCACCAGGCTGCTGAGGTGGATAGCCACCTGGTTGCTGGGGTGGATAGCCACCCGGCTGCTGAGGCTGAGCCGGATAGCCACCGG
>DATCXA010000755.1:0-6225 GCA_036566085.1 Propionibacteriaceae bacterium | reverse complement strand
GGCAGCCGCGGCCGCGGCGATGGCAAATACCCCACCTGAGGAACAAGCGGCGCAGATACAGCCGTGGTACGACTACGGCGACTGGCTCACCGAGAAGGGCTGGTTCGTAACCGGCGATGCATTGCAGCCGACGTCCACTGCGACCTCGGTCCGCATGACTGATGCCAAGCCCGTGGTGACGGATGGACCCTTCGCGGAGACTAAGGAACAGCTCGGCGGCTACTACATACTCGATGTCGCCAACCTTGACGAAGCGATCGAAGCCGGGGCCCGCTGTCCCGGCGCAACGTACGGCACGATCGAGCTGCGTCCGATTCAGGAGTTCCCGGACCAACCGCAGGGCTGAAGCACGCACGATCACAGCGGAGACGTCGACCTCCTGTTCCGCCATGAGGCGGGGCGGGCGGTCGCCGCCCTTATTCGCGCGACCGGCAGCTTCGACCTGGCTGAGGAAGCTGTCCAGGACGCATTCGAGCAAGCGCTCCGCATCTGGCCGACGCGCGGCGTTCCGAATAATCCGGCGGCGTGGATCATCACCACGGCCCGTAACCGCGCGATCGATCGTTTGCGACGCGACCGGGTAGGAGCGGTGAAGGCGGAACAGGCTGAGGAGCTACGGGCGCTGGAGACCTTGGTTGACGATGTGAGTGAGATCCCTGACGAGCGTCTCCGGCTGATCTTCACCTGCTGTCATCCCGCTCTACCGATGGAGGCGCGCGTCGCGCTCACGCTCCGCACCGTCGGCGGACTCTCCTCGCGCGAGATCGCTCGCGCCTTCTTGCTCACTGAGCCAACAGTGCAGCAGCGCTTGGTGCGAGCGAAACGCAAGATCCGCGACGCTGGCATTCCGTACCGCGTACCACCGCATGAGCTCCTGCCCGAGCGCCTGGGCGGTGTGCTGGCCGTCCTCTATCTGGTATTCAACGAGGGCTATACCTCGACCGAAGGGAAGCTGTTGCGTGTCGAGCTCTGCGACGAAGCAATCTGGCTAGTACGCGTCGTGGACCGGCTGATGCCAGGGGAGCCCGAGACGATCGGCTTGCTTGCGCTGATGCTGCTGCAGCACTCCCGGCGCCATGCCCGGGTCGATGAAAACGGCGAGCTCGTGCTGCTGGAAGACCAAGACCGAGCTCGCTGGGATCAGGAGATGATCGATGAAGGGCTGGCGCTCATCGACGCGGCAGTAGAGATGCGGCGGCCCGGTCCCTATCAAGTGCAGGCGGCGATCGCCGCGCTGCATGCCCGGGCGCCACGACCCGAGGACACCGATTGGCCTCAAATCGCAACGCTCTACCGCGGCCTCAAGGCGATGTGGCCGTCGCCTGTGATCGAGCTCAACAGAGCGGTCGCGGTCGCGATGGCCGACGGACCTGATGCTGGTCTCGCTCTCATGGAACCACTGGCCGATGAGCTCGAGCGATACCACCTTTTCCACGCGGCCAGGGCCGACCTGCTACGCCGGAGCGGACGCAGTAACGAGGCGGAGCTGGCGTATCGACGAGCACTCGATCTCGCTACGAATCCTGTCGAGCGCAAGTACCTGCAGCGACGCCTTGCGGAGGCTTGAGCCCGAGTTGTCAGAATCTCAGCACCAAATATGGTGCTGAGATTCTGACAAGTCGGCGTGTGTCTTGTTGTCCGGCTACGGCGGATTTCGCTGATACCCTCTGTTGCGGCCTTCAACCATCGCGTCCGCTCCCTTGAGGCAGGAAAGGGCGGTCATGTTCGCAGCCGATAATGCGCCCGGAAATCTCGGTGCCTGAGCTCCGGCAGCTTGAGTCGCATCCGCCGGCACTTCTGGTGCTTGAAGACGGCCGCACCTTTCAGGGCCGGGCCTTCGGCGCCATCGGTGAGACCTTTGGTGAGGCAGTCTTCGCGACTGGCATGTCGGGCTATCAGGAGACACTGACTGACCCTAGCTACTACCGCCAGGTGGTCATCGCGACCGCGCCGCACATCGGCAATACCGGCTGGAACGATGAGGACGGGGAGTCCAGCAGGATCTGGGTCGCTGGCTATGTGGTACGTGACGCCGCTCGGATCTCCTCCAACTGGCGTTCCCGTCGAGATCTGGATGTCGAGCTACGCGCCCAAGGCATCGTCGGAATGTCTGAGGTCGACACCCGAGCCCTCACTCGGCACATCCGGGAGCGCGGCGCCATGCGTGTCGGCGTTTCCAGTGTGGAGACGAATCCGGCCGCTTTGCTAGAACGGGTCCAGGCTCAGCCATCGATGGTGGGCGCTCATCTGGCCGACGACGTCAGCACAACCGAGTCGTACGTTGTGAAGCCCGAGGGTGAACCACGGTTTCGGGTAGTAGCGGTGGACCTTGGCATCAAGTCGATGACTCCGACAAGGATGGCTGAGCGTGGATTTGAGGTTCATGTAGTACCGGCGACCAGCACGTTGGCCGAGATCGAGGCACTTAGTCCTGACGGAGTGTTCTTCTCGAACGGACCGGGGGATCCGGCAGCAGCGGATGGACAGGTTGAGCTTCTCAGGTCCGTGCTGGCAGCGGGGATTCCGTACTTCGGTATCTGCTTCGGCAACCAGCTCTTCGGGCGGGCCCTCGGTTTTGGGACCTTCAAGCTGGGTTACGGCCATCGCGGAATTAATCAGCCGGTCATGGACCTCACCACCCGCAAGGTGGAGGTCACCGCTCACAATCATGGGTTCGCCGTTGCGGCCGAGCCAGGAGAGCGGCATCAAACGCCGTACGGCATTGCCCAGGTAAGCCACATCTGTCTGAACGACAACGTTGTCGAGGGTTTGCAGCTCACCGATGCTGACGGAAGACTGCGGGCGTTTTCAGTCCAGTACCACCCAGAGGCGGCCGCCGGCCCCCACGACGCGAGTTACCTTTTCGACAGATTCGCTGCGCTCATGGATGGTGCGTGATGCCTCGCCGTACCGACATCGAATCAATCCTGGTCATTGGATCCGGTCCCATCGTTATTGGTCAGGCGTGCGAGTTCGACTACTCGGGTACGCAGGCCTGTCGGGTGCTGCGCGACGAAGGCTTTCGGGTGATCTTGGTGAACTCGAACCCGGCCACGATCATGACTGACCCAGAGTTCGCCGACGCCACCTACGTTGAACCGATCACTCCCGACTTCGTCGAAATGGTCATCGCCAAAGAGCGGCCCGACGCGCTGCTGGCTACTCTCGGCGGTCAGACTGCGCTGAACACCGCGGTCGCGCTGCACGAGAACGGCGTTCTGGAACGCTACGGAGTTGAGCTCATTGGCGCCTCCATCGAGGCGATCCAGCGCGGCGAGAACCGTGAGCAGTTCAAGGCGATTGTTGAGGCGCTGCACGATATTCCGGGCGGTCCGGCGGAGGTGGCGCGGAGCCGCATCTGCCACTCGATCGACGAGGTGCTGAGCGCCGCAGATGATCTTGGCTATCCGCTGGTGGTACGCCCGAGCTTTACGATGGGCGGCCTCGGATCCGGCTTTGCCCATGACGAAGTCATTCTTCGCCGGATGGCCGGCGCCGGCCTGTCCGCCAGCCCAACTACGGAGGTCTTGATCGAGGAGTCGATCTTGGGCTGGAAAGAGTATGAGCTCGAGGTGATGCGCGACAAGGCCGACAACGTCGTGATCGTCTGCTCGATCGAAAACCTCGATCCGATGGGCGTACACACCGGTGACTCGATCACAGTGGCGCCTGCGATGACCCTCACCGATCGCGAATTTCAACGGATGCGTGATGTCGCAATCGGCATCATCCGTGCGGTCGGCGTAGATACCGGTGGATGCAACATCCAGTTCGCGATCGATCCGTCCAATGGGCGGATGATCGTGATCGAAATGAATCCGCGGGTATCGCGGTCATCGGCACTGGCGTCCAAGGCGACCGGTTTCCCAATCGCGAAGATCGCCGCCAAGGTTGCGATTGGCTACACCCTGGACGAGATTCCGAACGACATCACTCAGCAGACGCCGGCCAGCTTCGAGCCGACTCTGGACTATGTCGTGGTCAAGGTGCCGCGATTCGCGTTCGAGAAGTTCCCCTCGGCCGACTCCACGCTGACCACGCACATGAAGAGCGTGGGCGAGGCTATGGCCATCGGTCGCAACTTCACCGAAGCACTGGGCAAAGCCCTGCGAAGCCTCGAGGATCCCACGGCACCCTTCCACTTCACCGCTGAAATCATCGAGTCAGCCGACGAATTGCTGAAGCGGGCAGCTCGTCCGCACGACGGCCGGCTCAACGTGATCATGCAGGCGCTTCGCGCCGGGGCCACTGCCAAGCAGGTGCATGAAGCGACCAAGATCGATCCCTGGTTCATCGACCAACTAGTGTTCATCACCGAGATCGCGGCCATGATCGAATCCGCGCCGGAGCTTACTAAGGATCTGCTCCGCACTGCCAAGCGGCATGGCTTCTCAGACTTCCAGATTGCTGGCCTACGGCACCTCAGCGAGGAGGTGGTACGCGGGGTCCGCTGGGCGCTCGGGATCCGGCCGGTCTACAAGACCGTGGATACCTGCGCTGCCGAGTTCGCCGCCCGTACGCCCTACCACTACAGCTCCTACGATCTTGAGACCGAGGTGGCACCTCGTCAGAAGCCGGCGGTGTTGATCTTGGGCAGCGGACCGAATCGGATCGGTCAGGGCATCGAGTTCGACTACTCCTGCGTGCACGCGGCCATCTCGCTGAGCGCCGCCGGCTACGAGACGATCATGGTGAACTGCAATCCAGAGACCGTCTCCACCGACTATGACACGGCCGACCGGCTCTACTTCGAGCCGCTGACGCTGGAGGACGTGCTGGAGGTGGTACACGCGGAGCAGGCCGCGGGGCCGGTGGCTGGCGTCATCGTTCAGCTAGGCGGACAGACGCCGCTGCGACTCGCTCAGGCGCTCAAGGACGCTGGTGTTCCGATCGTCGGCACTACCCCTGAGGCAATTCACCTTGCCGAGGAGCGCGGCGCCTTTGGCCGGGTTCTCGCTGACGCCAACCTGCCCGCGCCCAAGCACGGATTGGCTCGCTCCTTCACCGAGGCGAAGAGGATCGCAGACGACATCGGATACCCAGTGCTGGTACGCCCCTCTTATGTCCTCGGCGGTCGGGGCATGGAGATCGTCTACGACGAGTCGACTCTCTCGGCCTACATCGAGCGGGCCACCGAGGTATCCCCGGCCCATCCGGTGCTTGTCGACCACTTCCTCGATGACGCTGTGGAGATCGATGTTGACGCGCTCTATGACGGCACCGATCTGTATCTCGGGGGTGTCATGGAGCATATCGAGGAGGCTGGCATCCACTCGGGCGATTCAGCCTGCGCGTTGCCGCCGATCACTCTCGGCGCTGAGGTGGTGGACCGGATTCGTTACTCGACCGAGGCGATCGCCCGTGGAGTCGGCGTCCGTGGCTTGATCAACATTCAGTTCGCTCAAGCCGGTGACACCTTGTTTGTGCTGGAAGCCAACCCCCGCGCCTCGCGTACGGTGCCCTTCGTCTCCAAAGCGACCGCGACCCCGCTCGCGAAGGCGGCTGCCCGCGTCATGCTGGGCGCGACCGTGCAGCAGCTGCGTGCCGAGGGATTGTTGCGGGCGACCGGCGACGGCGCCACCGAGGATTCATCGGCACCCATTGCGGTCAAGGAAGCGGTGATGCCGTTCAACCGCTTCCGCACCGTTGACGGGATCTCGGTCGATACCATCCTTGGTCCGGAAATGAGATCGACCGGTGAGGTGATGGGCCTTGACGTCGCCTTCGGCACCGCTTTCGCCAAAAGCCAAGTTGCTGGGTTCGGGCCGCTGCCGACCAAGGGCACCGTCTTCATCTCGGTCGCCAACCGCGACAAGCGGTACGTGATCTTTCCCGTGAAACGCCTTGCTGATCTTGGTTTCGAAATCTTGGCAACCGCAGGGACAGCATCGATGCTGCGTCGCCATGGGGTCGTGGTGACAACGGTGCGCAAGTTCAGCCAGGGCGTCGGGCCGGACGGGGAGAAGACGATCGTACAGATGATCTTGGATGGTCAGGTCGACATGATCTTCAACACCCCGCACGGTTTGAGTAGCGATGGCCGCCCGCGCTTCGACGGCTATGAGATTCGCACCGCCGCCGTGCTGCGCAATATCCCATGCGTCACGACGGTGCCGGGCCTGGCTGCCGCGGTGCAGGGCATTGAGGCGATCATCGCCGGCAATGTGAACGTCCGCTCACTACAGTCCTGGAGCCGGAACGATTCGTGATCACCGATGTCGGCTA
>DATCXA010000748.1:0-8605 GCA_036566085.1 Propionibacteriaceae bacterium | reverse complement strand
CATGCCGCCGAATCCGTACTCCGACCCACCACCCTCGCTGACTTTGAGGGGCAGCCGCGGGTCAGCGACCAACTCGGCCTGGTTCTCCAGGCTGCCCGGCACCGCGGGGGCGTACCGGACCACGTCCTGCTCTCCGGCCCACCCGGCCTCGGCAAGACCACCCTCGCGATGATCATTGCCAGCGAGATGAATGCCCCGCTGCGTATCTCGAGCGGACCCGCCATTCAGCATGCCGGTGACCTTGCGGCGATCTTGTCGGGCCTCGTGGAGGGTGAGGTTTTCTTCCTCGATGAGATACACCGGATGTCGCGCCCCGCCGAGGAAATGCTGTACCTCGCAATGGAGGATTTTCGCGTTGATGTCGTTGTTGGCAAAGGGCCAGGAGCGACTGCCATCCCTCTCGACATCCCACGCTTCACACTCGTCGGGGCGACTACCCGGGCTGGCCTATTACCTGGCCCGCTGCGCGATCGTTTTGGTTTCACCGCTCAGCTCGATTTCTACGCCGCCCCCGCCCTGGAGCACATCCTGCACCGGTCCGCAGAGCTGCTCGGGGTCCCGCTCGAGCCCATAGGCGCTGTGGAGATCGCACGCCGCTCTCGCGGCACTCCGCGCATCGCAAACCGACTGCTCCGCCGGGTACGCGATTTCGCCCAGGTTCGTGCAGATGGCCGAGTGACCCGTGAGATCGCAATGGACGCCTTAGAGCTCTACGAGGTGGACGAACTTGGCCTGGACCGGCTGGACCGCTCCGTACTCGATGCCATGTGCCGCAGGTTCGGTGGCGGACCGGTCGGACTGTCCACCCTTGCTATTGCGGTTGGCGAAGAGCGCGAAACCGTTGAAGAGGTCGCCGAGCCGTTCCTGGTCCGGCAGGGCTTTCTCATGCGCACCCAGCGTGGCCGGGTTGCAACTCCGGCGGCCTGGCACCACCTGGGCTTGGCCGCTCCCAGTTCTCCACCCGGTCAAGAGGCCACTCCTGATCTCTTCACCTGAGTAATGCTGGTTTTCGGCGCAGACTAGGTAGAGTACGGCGGTCAGTGCCTTTAACCGCAGCACAACGTTCACACAACAATCATTGGTACTGCGCAAGCTGCGCAGCACCCCACAATCGGATGCCGGAGCGATGCAGCAATACTCAACCCTGATCTTTATCGTCCTAATAGCGCTGGCCTTCTACTTCTTGATCTTGCGGCCGCAGCGGAAGCGCCAGCAAGCAATCCAGCAGACGATGAACACGCTCAGCCCGGGGAACAGAGTGATGTTGGCAAGCGGGGTATTCGGCACCGTAATTTCGGTGGGATCAAAGCAGGTTGTGCTGGAGATTTCGCCGGGCGCTGAGCTCACAGTGCTCAAACAGGCGATTAGCAGGATTGTCACAGCTGAAGATGAAGACAATCTGGAGGAGCAAGACGAGCTGGACGAGGAAGAGACGGTCACCGAAGACGCGACTACAGCCGAACCGCATGAGCTCCCGGCTGAGCGTCCCGTAGAGGAACCGACAGCGGCAGCTGGCACCGAGCCTGCAACCGAGCCGGATTCCCCGACAACGACCAACTCGAAGCCGCAAACCGCCGACTGAGCTTTCTCGATAGCAAGGACCCCTAGGACACACACGCGAGTGGCAACGACGACTGGTCATCCCGGCCGCATCCTGATTGCATTGGCCGTGCTGGTCGCAGGACTAATCACCCTGCTTGCGGTCAGCGGCATCTGGACCCCAAAGCTCGGCCTCGACCTCCGGGGCGGCACGACCATTACCTTGACCGCCAAGAACACCACGGGTTCCGGCACAGTGGACCCGAACAGCCTGCAGCTGGCCAAGTCGATCATCCAAAGCCGAGTGGACAGTCTCGGCGTAGGCGAATCTGAAGTCACGACATCTGGCGACAATCAGATCGTCGTCACGGTGCCGAATGTGCAGCAGGACGAGCTGGTACGCCTGGTCGGCCAGACTGCCGTACTGCGTTTCCGGGCGGTTTACGCGGCTGAGCAGATACAGCCGCCGGCGCAGCCGAGCGCGTCAGCCGAGCCGACTCAAGGAGCGACGGCCCCACCGAGCAGTGAACCTACTGCGGGCACTTCCGAGGAAGCCAAGCCTCCGGAACCGAGTGCTACCAACAAGCCCAACAACAAGCCAATGCCAGCCCTGCCGACAGCTCCGCCGGTCCCACTGGACAAGGCATGCGTCCCAGCAGATGGCAAGGGGACTCCGCCAGACCAGGCTCTGGATTGGCAACCATCCGAAGGTTGCCAGTCGGCGTTCGCCGAATTCACCTGTGAAACCAAGGTGACTGAGCTGCCCGACCAAGGCCTGTTCGCATGCAATCAGGAGAAGACCGAGAAATATCTGCTCGGACCGACTCTCATCGAGGGCAACCAGCTGGCTAGCGCCGTTGCCGGCATCCCGCAGAACAATGTCAACTGGGTGGTGAACCTGGAGTTCAACCCCCAGGGCGCAGCGGCGTTCGAAACAGCCACCCGAGAGCTTTCCCAAAAGAGCGATCCACAGAACCGGTTCGCCATCGTCTTGGACGGAGTCTCGATCTCGGCCCCGTCGGTCAACGAGCCCATACCCGGTGGTCGCGCTGAGATCTCCGGCAACTTCACTCAGAAGAGTGCCACGGAGCTGGCCAACGTGCTGAAGTACGGTGCGCTGCCGCTGGCCTTCGACGTCTCCGAGGTGAATAACGTCTCGGCAACCCTGGGTGGCGAGCAGCTGCGTGCCGGCATTATCGCCGGCATCATCGGCCTCGCGCTGGTTGTTGGTTACTGCTTCTTGTACTACCGCGGCCTCGGCATCGTTGTCGTTGCCTCGCTCGCTATCGGCGGTGTCATCACCTACGCCTGCATGGTGCTGCTCGGCAGCTCCGTCGGTTTTGCTTTGAATCTTCCCGGCATTGCCGGGGCCATCGTCGCTATCGGTATAACCGCTGACAGCTTTGTCATCTTCTTTGAGCGCATCCGTGACGAGGTACGCGAAGGTCGTAGTTTGCGTACCGCTGTGGAAACAGGCTGGCGGCGAGCCCGACAGACCATCGTGATCGCAGACACGGTCTCAATGCTCTCGGCGCTGGTGTTGTTCGTGCTGGCAATAGGAGCAGTAAGGGGCTTCGCCTTCACACTGGGCCTGACCACGCTCATCGATGTGCTGGTGGTCTTCTTCTTCACCAAACCGCTGATGACCTTGCTAGCCCGAACCAAGTTCTTCGGTGGCGGCCACAAACTCTCCGGACTCGATCCGGCGCACCTTGGCGTACAGGCATTGCCGGGTTCGCGCTCTCGCCGGCCGACTGTAAGACGTCCAGCAGCGGTCAGCGAGGAAGGGGCCTGATGTCGAAGCTCAGCGCAATTGGTCATCGCCTCTATACCGGCGAAGTCTCCTATGACTTCATTGGGCACCGTCGTCGCTGGTACATCGTCTCGGCGATCCTTATTGCGGTGTCGCTTCTCGCGCTAGCAGTGCGAGGGTTGGACTTCGGCATCGAATTCAAAGGCGGCGCGGACTTCAAAGCCGCCACCACGGTCACCGCACAGACCGTCGACTCGATGAAGGACGCGCTCCGCAACTCCGGCGTACCCAACCTCGACGACGCAACCGTCAACACCATCGGCAACAACCAGGTCCGGGTTCAGACCCGGACGCTGGACCCGACCGAAGAAGTGCCCAAGGTACGGACCGCAATCGCCAACGAGGTCGGCATCCCCCCTGACCAGGTGGCATACAGCCTGATAGGAGCCTCCTGGGGAGGCCAGATCACCGAGCGAGCACTGATCGCGCTCGGGGTGTTCCTCGCGCTCGTCGCGCTTGTCATAGGGATCTACTTCCGAGACGCCAAGATGTCGGCCGCCGCGCTTATCGCGCTGGCTCACGACTTGATCTTGACCATCGGCATCTATGCCCTCGTGGGTTTCACCGTGACACCGGCGACGTTGATTGGCGTGCTGACCATCCTCGGTTACTCCCTCTATGACACCGTGGTCGTCTTCGACAAGGTCCGGGAGAATGTCCGTGACATTCGCGCAAGTACTGCGCGGACGTACTCCGAGGCTGCCAACCTCGCCGTCAATCAAGTCCTGGTCCGGTCCATCAACACCACCATCATCGGTGTTCTGCCGGTCGTTGCGCTGCTGTTCGCGGGAGCCGTCATCTTGGGTGAGGGCCCGCTAAAGGACCTCGCACTAGCGCTTTTCGTCGGAATGGTATCGGGTGCGTACTCCTCGATCTTCATCGCGACACCGCTGCTAGCTCAAATGAAGGAGCGAGAGCCCGACATGAGGAAGTTGGCGGCGCGGGTCCGCGCACGCCGCGCCAAGGAGACCCAGAAGGAGCGGGCGGCCGCGACCACCGCATCTTCCCCGAGTTCCGCCCCAGAGGTGACGCGCCCAAGCCTTGTCGAGGCGGTCGAACCTGGCAACGCAGAACTTGAGCAGCCGAGTTCTGCTACTGGCAACGGCGCTAAGCGGGTCGGTCCGGTCGAGATAACCGTCAAGCCCGACGTACGGTCGCCCCGCGAGGGGGCACATCGCGAGGGAGTACATCGCGAGGGGGCAGCAAAGCGTCCCCAACCGCAGAACAAACCGCGAAGTCAGCGGAAGAAGTAGGCACATGAGCCTCACCGAACCGGCGGGCCGAGACGGGTCGAGTCGGTCCTGGACCAATGAGGCGCTGGTCAGTCTGCCGGCCCGTAGCTCGTCACCAGCAGTCCAACTATTGCGGCGCGGGCTGCTGGCGCTGCTGCTGTTATCTCTCGTGGTCTTGCTGGTGTGGATTGATCGGGATTCTTACCGCGACAGCTACGACGGCACAGTCGATCTCATCGATGCCATCTACTACGCGACAGTAACCATTACGACGACGGGCTATGGTGATATCACGCCGGTGGCTCCGCATGCCCGGGTCTTGAGTGCCATCATCGTCACTCCCCTGCGAGTGGCATTCCTCGTGCTCTTGGTCGGGACGACCCTCGAGGTGTTGGCGCATCATGGCCGCCGGATGTTCAAGGACGCACGCTGGAGGAAACGGATGCGTAATCACGTCGTTGTCGTGGGCTTTGGCACCAAGGGAAAAAGTGCCGTCGAGACGCTTCAGAACAACGGCGCCAATCCCAGCCAGGTGGTCGTCATCGACAGCCGACCCTCAGCCATTACCGATGCGAATGTACGCGGATACGCCGCCATCGAAGGCGACGCCACCCGGCGGGAGATCTTGCGCCGAGCCGAAATCATGAAGGCCCGCCAAGTGCTCATCACCGTCGATCGCGACGACTCGGCCATCCTCGTCATGCTTACTGTGCGCCAGTTGAACCCCAGCGCGCACGTCGTGGTAGCGGTACGAGAGGACGACAATGCCTCGCTGTTGCGTCAGTCGGGTGCAAACGCGGTGGTGACGTCCTCTGAAGCAGTCGGACGTGTCCTCGGGCTCTCGGCGGTCAGCCCAAACCTCGGCGCGGTGATCGAGGACTTGCTGTCGAGCAACGAGGGTCTAGAAGTGGCGGAACGGCCGGTCACGAAGGAGGAGATCGGCCGCTCTCCCGGTGAGGTCGCGGGAGAGCGGGTAATTGCAGTGGTACGCAACAAGACGCTGCGTCGGTTCTACGACCCCACGGTTGCCGCATTGGAGGGTGGCGACCAGGTCGTTGTCGTGCGCCATGCCGCTGAGGAAGTTGAGAAAGAGACCATCAGCGCAAGTCGACGAAACCGAGCGGCGCAAGCAAGCTGATCGCGCCGTGACCAACCTCACGACACGATTTGACATGGCCGCTCGCTCAATGCCGACGCTCGCAGCAAGAAAAACAGCGGTCTTGGTCCCATCCGGCGCAGACTTCTGCGGAGGCAAGCAACCTGTTGTCTAGAATGGCATCCTGCTGAGGAGGAACGCGCTGTGAGCGATCACGGGGCGGCCATTCGGTCGTCAATCGACGGCGCCAAGCCGCCAGGGCCGCGAGGCCATGTCGCCCATGAGCCGCGCCGGGCCCTCATTCTGCCGGAGTCCGAGACCGATAACGCTAGCGAGCCGAGCCCCAGCCTCCCCGGCAGAATCAGCGCCGGCGCCGAACAGCAGCGGGTCAAGATGCGTCAGCGCATCGCACGCTTCGGTTCCGGGCGGCCCCAAACACCCGCTCTCGATCCGCTGTTCCGGATCATCCGCGCCAACCACCCGAAGGCCGACTTAGGACTCGTCGAGCGCGCGTACCGCAGGGCCGAGAGCTTGCACACCGGTCAGATGCGCAAGAGCGGGGACGAGTTCATCACGCATCCGTTGGCGGTGACCACGATCCTGGCCGAGCTGGGCATGACGGAGGCCACGCTCTGCGCCGCCTTGCTCCACGACACGGTGGAAGACACCGATTACACCCTCGGCCAACTCACGCACGAGTTCGGCGAAGAGATCGCGCTGCTGGTCGACGGCTGTACCAAGCTTGACAAGGTCAAGTACGGAGAGTCGGCGAAGTCCGAGACGATCCGCAAGATGGTCGTCGCGATGAGCCGGGACATCCGGGTTCTGGTGATCAAGCTCGCCGACCGGCTGCACAACATGCGGACCCTGCATTACCTCAGGCCCGACAAACAATCCCGGATTGCCGCCGAGACGCTGGAGATTTTCGCCCCACTTGCGCATCGCCTGGGCATGAACACCATCAAGTGGGAGCTGGAAGACCTGTCATTTGGCACCTTGTATCCCAAGGTCTACGACGAGATCGTGCGCCTGGTAGCCGAGGCGGCCCCTAGCCGGGACCAATACCTCTCGCAGGTCATCGATCAGGTGCAGGCCGACCTCCGCGCCGCCAAGATCAAAGCAACCGTGACGGGACGACCGAAGCACTACTACTCGATCTACCAAAAGATGGTGGTTCGGGGGCGAGACTTCCAGGAGATCTACGACTTGGTCGGCCTGCGCATCTTGGTCGAGTCGAGCCGTGACTGTTATGCAGCGCTCGGTGTGCTCCACGTCCGCTGGAACCCGCTGCCTGGCAGGTTCAAGGACTACATTGCGATGCCGAAGTTCAACATGTATCAGTCTTTGCACACCACGGTCCTTGGGCCAGAAGGAAAGCCCGTCGAGCTGCAGATCCGGACCGACGACATGCACCGTCGTGCCGAGTACGGCGTGGCGGCCCACTGGAAGTACAAGGAAGGCAAAGGCGGGGCGCTGCTGCCGGTCAAGGGCGCTGACGATGCCGGCGAGCTGATCTGGGTCAGGCAGCTACTGGACTGGCAGCGTGAGACTGCCGATCCGGGCGAATTCTTGGACTCGCTGCGCTTCGAGATCAACACCAACGAGGTTTACGCCTTCACTCCGCGAGGCGACGTCATCTCACTTCCACAAGGCTCCACGCCGATCGATTTCGCGTACGCGATTCACACCGAGGTCGGTAACAAGACCATTGGTGCCCGGGTGAATGGCCGCCTGGTTCCCCTGGAGTCGGTCTTAGCGAACGGCGACGTGGTGGAGATCTTCACCTCCAAGGCCGAGAACGCCGGACCGACTCGAGACTGGCTGACCTTCGTTCGTAGCCCGCGGGCGCGCAACAAGATCCGGCATTACTTCACGCGTGAGCGGCGCGAGGAGTCCATCGAAAACGGCAAGGAGCTGCTCGCGCGCCAGCTGCGCAAGGGCGGGCTGCCCCTACAACGGCTGCTTACTCTTGAGCACCTGACGGCTGTCGCCGGATATTTCAAGCTGCCCGACGTTTCCGCCTTGTACGCCGCGGTGGGCGAGAGCACGGTCGGGGCGCAAGCAGTCGTGAACAGGCTGATCGCCGTTGAGGGCGGGGACGAAACGGTCGCCGAGGAGATCAGCGAAGACCGCGTCGTCACCGGTCGACGACGCCGGAGCAGTGGCGCCATCGACTGCGGTATCCGGGTGATCGGCGCGAGCGACCTGCTCGTCAAGCTGGCGAAATGCTGTACGCCGGTACCCGGCGACGAAATCTTGGGCTTCGTGACCCGGGGATCGGGCATATCGGTGCACCGCATGGACTGCAGCAATACCGCGAGCTTGCGGGCCGAGCCAGAGCGCCTCATTCCGGTCGAGTGGGCGCCGAATGCGAAGAGCTCATTCCTGGTCGCCATTCAGATCGAGGCTCTTGATCGGAATCGGCTGCTCTCTGATATCACTCGCGCGCTGTCCGACCAGCACGTGAACATCTTGTCCGCCGCCCTCAACACCAGCAAGGACCGCATCTGCCGGGCGAAATTCACATTCGAGACCGCAGACCCGACCCATCTGGACCACGTGCTCCGCGCCGTAGGCAACGTGCCCGCCGTCTACGAGGTATATCGCATCCACCAGTAATCAAGCACAGATTAACCGCCGAGGTCACTTGCAGTCCGCTGAGCCTGCGCAAGCCACTCGCGATAGGTAGCAGCTGAGTCAGCCGCCTCCTGTGCTGCATGATGATCGCCACGCGCCTCGGCCTGCGCCGCCCGCGCCTCGAGTGCGGCTATCTGGGCCTCCAACTTTGCCGCGGTATCTGTGGCACGCGCCTTCGCCTCAGGATTGCTGCGTCGCCAGCGCTCCTCGTCAGCAGCCTTGATCGCGTTGTCAACGGCACGGAGTCGAGACTCCAGCGGCCTTACGGCATCCCGCGGCACCCTGCCA
>DATCXA010000738.1:0-2536 GCA_036566085.1 Propionibacteriaceae bacterium | reverse complement strand
ATCCACGGCTTGAGTACGTAGTAGCTGATGTCGCCAACGGCAATGCTCCGCAAGATCTTGTGTGCGGACTCAGGATGTGCCCAGGCGCCCCACGGTACGAGGAGCGCGCGGCGCGCGTTGGGATGCAGGCTCCGTGCGGTCTCGAAGATCTTGGCTCGAGCGTCGTCGGGGAACGAGTCGTCTACCAAGACGACAGCCACCCGCTCATGGTGGTCATGGGCTCCCTCGAGCGTCCTTAATGCATCTTCGGGCAAAAGCTCCCCACGTACCCGAAAATCCGATCCGAACGCGCGCTGCAGTTCTGCTTCGATTCTGCCCAGCAGACGCGGATCAGCGTCGACCGCCAGCAGCAGCGGTCGGTCACCCCAGTCCCTCGCAGCCATGACACAAGGCTAGGCATTAACTGCGTGGGGTTTATGAGTGCCTACCTGTGCGGCAGAGAATTTATCGATCAGAATGCCCGAGGTGGCCTGGACGCTCGATGCGGCGGACAATCAAGGGATGCGGCTCATCGAGCGCGAGAGCCAGCTTGCCGCGTTGCACCAGTACGCGAAAGAGGCAAGCCAGGGGCAAGGCAGGCTGGTGCTTATTTCTGGCGAAGCCGGCGTCGGTAAATCGGTGCTGCTGGAAGAGTTGTCGACGAGTTTGAATGGGACTCGCTGGCTCTGGGCAGGGTGTGATGGTTTGTTTACCCCTGCCGCGCTTGGGCCGCTGCTTGATATTGCCGGCCAATTAGCTGGTGAGCTACTCCGGCTCTGTCGGGCTGAGGCGAAACGCGATCAGCTGTACGGAGCGCTGCTACGACAACTCGGCGACTTGCAAGCCCTCACCGTTATCGCTATTGAGGACGTCCATTGGGCTGACGAGGCGACCCTGGATTTGCTGAGTTACCTGGGCAGGCGGATCCAGCACCTGCGGGTGCTTCTCCTAGTCACCTATCGCGAGGAAGCGCTCGTTGCCAACGATCCACTGCGGCTCACGCTCGGAGGATTAGCAAGCCAGCGAGCGACCCGCCGGCTTAGCGTGCCGACGCTCTCGACGGCCGGCGTGGCGACACTGGCGCGGGGCACAGGTATCGACGCGACTGAGCTCCATCGGCTGACCGCCGGCAATCCCTTCTTCGTCACCGAGGTGCTGCAGACTGGAAGCGATGCGCTACCTGTGTCTGTTCGGGATGCTGTTCTTGCCAATACCAGAACACTGAGTACGCCGGCGCGCGATGCCCTCGAGGTTGCCGCGCTGGTCGGTTCCCGGATGCAGGCCGAGCTGCTGGTCTCATTGGTGAATGATCCGGTGATCATGGATGAGCTGATCAGCCAGGATTTCTTGATCAAGGATGGAAATGATCTTCGATTCCGCCATGAGATAGCGCGAGTCGCGATTGAGGCGGCCGTCCCGCCGTACCGAACAGCCGCCATTCACAGCAAGATCATGGATGCGCTGCTCTCTTCAGGCTGCAACGACGATGCCCGATTGGCCTTCCACGCCGAGGGTGCCGGGAATGCCGAGTTCGTCCTCAGATATGCGCCGAGGGCGGGCCGTCGTGCTGCTGCACTGGGTGCCCGTCGGGAGGCTGCGGCTCAATACGAGCGAGCCCTGCGTTTCGTGCCAGAGACCGATATCCGCACTCGGGCTGAGTTGCTGGACAGTTTGGCCCAGCAACTCGACTTCGTTGATCGGCGGGAGGACTTACTGGAGACCTGCTCTGCCGCCGTGGCGCTCTGGCACGAGCTGGGTGACTCCAAACGTGAGTGTGATTCACTCTCGAGGCTCGCTGGGAATATGTGGTGGCTGTGTCGCGGAGCGGACTGCAGACAGGCCGTCAATGCGCTCGTGAAGCTGGCCGAGCCGCTAGGCCCCAGCCCTCAGCTAGCAAATGCATACCACGCTCTGGCGTCTTGGCGGGCGAGCAGCGGTCGCTACGAGGAAAGCCTGGCACTCCTCCGCCAGGTTCGCGAAATGTCAGAACAGCTCGCTCTGGGTGGCGATGTGATCAGCGAGTCCCTCGTCAACGAAGCTCAGGTGGTCTATGCCATGGGTGATGACTGGACGCTTCCGATGCGGGCAGCGTTGGAGACCGCGCTGTCCGGCGGTCATGAGTATCAAGTCGGCCTCGTCTTCGCCGACATGTACTGGATGTATTGCGGAGATCTGCGCCACGAAGAGGGTGAGCAGATCTACAACCAGGCCACCGCCTACTGCGACGTACACGACATCGGCACCTTCGCTAACTGCTTGCTGGCCGAACGCGCCGGCGTCTTTGAGAAACTTGGCCGCTGGGATGACTGCCTGTCCATCACTCACACGATGCTTGAGGAACGGTCGCTCTCCCCGGCAAACCGGATGCAGCCGTTGTGCTACCAGGCGAAAGTGATGGCGCGTCGAAGGCAAGACGGATTTTGGCCGCATCTGGACGAGGCGATGGACTTAGCCCTCGGTCTCGATGAGCCGGAGTGGCTGAGCTTTGTGGGTCTGGCACGAGTCGAGGCGTACTGGCTCGAAGGCCGTCTCGATGCCGCACGAGCTGAGTTGGATC
>DATCXA010000729.1:0-7943 GCA_036566085.1 Propionibacteriaceae bacterium | reverse complement strand
CTCCACGGTGAGGCAGACCCTCGCGCTGTCGCTAAACACGCAGCACAGGCCGATATCGTGATCTTGCTCGAAACCACACCTGCCGCTTTGGAGGCCTTGAAGCCACTCGGGTGGGATAAGCGTTTTCCATACTCGCTGGGGGATCTGAAGGATGGTGATTTCAACACCGCGGTTTACTCGCGCTTTCCACTGAGCCAAAGCGCCGCCATCGCCGACACTTCCTTCCAGCAGTGGATGACGACCGTGCGCATCCCCGACGTTGGCAGCATCCGGCTGATGGCCGTGCACCCCTGCAACCCCTACTGTGGGGGTGGTCGTTGGAGTGCCGAGCATGAGGTGCTACGCGACGCAGTGATCGACAATCTTGATCGGCCGTTGATCGTAGCTGGTGACTTCAATGCTGTTGACGATCATGGACCGATGCAGGCACTCCGACGTGCCGGATTGAAGAGCGCGACCGATGTCGCTGGGGCCGGTTGGATTCCTACTTATCCGGCCGACGGCCCGTTGCCTCCGCTGCTTCCCATCGATCACGTCATGATCAACGATGACTTGACTGCTACGACGATCTCCAGCTTTGCGATTGACGGCACCGACCACCGTGGGCTATCTGCCACGCTCGCGGGCACACAGTCCTAAGCCGTCATCGCGTGCTGCCGAACAACCGCGTTCTGCGTCGCCGAGCGACGCCAATCCGATTCGCTGCCCCCTGCTCTGCATAGGTTCCTGGCGGTCTGCACAGGTTGCAACCCATGCAGAGCGAGCGAAACCTACGCGCACGTAGGTTTCATCCAAGGGCAACGCGTCTGGTGGAGAGGGTGCCGGTGAGCGGTGCCTACCGCGCGACGACGCTGACCAGCTTGGGCGCTCGGATAATCACCTTGACGACGTCGCGGCCTGCCAGAGCGCGAACCACAGATTCCTCAGCCAGGGCTCGGGAGCGTAGCTCGTCATCACTGATATCCGGGGGCACCTCCAACCGGCCGCGTACCTTGCCCTGGACCTGCACCACACAGGTCACGACCTGAGTGATCAGCAAGCTAGAGTCGACCGTCGGCCAGCTCGCGTTCGCGACCGATGGGCTGTGACCCAGTCGTTCCCACATCTCTTCAGCAACGTACGGCGCCACCAGGCTCAGAGCGACAGCGACTACCTCGACCGCCTCGCGAACGGCCGGATCGGCTGCTCCTGGAGCACCGTCCATCGCCTTTCTCGTGGCGTTGACCAGCTCCATGATCCGAGCGACGGCTACGTTGAACCGCTGCCGGGCAATGGACTGCTCGATGTCAGCCAGCAGCCGATGGGTCTCCCGGCGCAGCTCGACGTTGCCGCCGCTGGGCGGAGTGCCTGGCTCGCTGGTCACCTGGTCCGCCAGTCGATAGGCGCGCTGCAGGAACTTCAGTGATCCTGAAGGCGACACATCGGCCCAGTCGATGTCCTCCTCGGGCGGCCCCGCGAAGACGACAGTTAGCCGCACCGCGTCGACGCCGAACGCATCGATCTGTACGCCCAGGTCGACGCCGTTACCCAGCGACTTGCTCATGGCCTTGCCCTGGTTGATCACCTGGCCTTGGTTCAGCAAGCGGCGCATCGGCTCCTCGAAGTCGACCATCCCCATGTCGCACAGCACCTTGGTAAAGAACCTCATGTACAGCAGGTGCAGAATCGCATGCTCCACACCGCCGACATACTGCGTAACCGGCATCCAGCGACGTACGTCTTCGGGGTTGAAGGGACCATCCTCATAACCCGGCGAGCAGTAGCGGAAGAAATACCACGACGAGTCGACGAAGGTATCCATCGTGTCGGTATCACGCTTCGCGGGTCCCCCACATTGTGGGCAGTCGACATTGACCCAATCGGTGGCCGCGGCCAGCGGCGAGGTTCCTTGGGGGACGAGATCGGTGCCCGTCAGGTATGGCAGCTCAACAGGTAGCTGATCATCGGGCACCGGCACCTCCCCACATTGCTCGCAGTGAATGATCGGTATCGGGCAGCCCCAGTAGCGCTGCCGACTCAGCAGCCAGTCACGCAACCGGTACGTCACCGCGCCCTCGCCGACACCTTCGGCCTCCAACTTCGCGATGATCGCGCGAACTCCCGCCTGGGTGTCGGTCAGGCCGTTCAGGATGTCGGAGTTGATGTAGGTTCCGTCGCCTGGCGTCGCGATGCCCGTCGTTGCGGGATCCGGCCCGCCGGTGGCAACGACCTCGCGAATCGGCAGTCCAAAGGTGCGCGCAAAGTCCAGGTCACGTTGATCATGAGCCGGCACCGCCATGATCGCCCCGGTACCGTACTCAGCCAGCACGTAATCGGCAGCGTAGACCGGAATCTTCTCGCCGTTCACCGGGTTGGTGGCATGCACGCCCAGAAAGACACCGGTCTTAGGGCGTTCGGTGGATTGCCGCTCGATCTCGGTCTCGTGCTTGGTTTGTTCCAGGTACTCCTCGAACGCCGCGCGCTGGTCCTCCGTGACCACCTCAGATGCCAGCGGCGCATCCGGTGCGATCACAAAGAACGTCGCCCCATACAGGGTGTCTGGTCGAGTGGTGAACACCCTCACCGGCTCTTCGCGATTTTCGATCATGAAGTCGACGTAGGCGCCTTCGGAGCGACCGATCCAGTTGCGTTGCATGGTCAGCACTCGCTCCGGCCAGCCTTCGACAAGATCATCCATGTCGTTCAGCAGCCGTTGAGCGTAATCAGTGATCTTGAAATACCACTGGGTCAGCTGCCGCTTGGTGACCACGGAGCCGCAGCGTTCGCACAGTCCTGCGATCACCTGCTCGTTGGCCAGCACCGTCTGGTCTTTCGGGCACCAGTTGACATAGCTGGCCTTGCGATAGGCCAGGCCGCGCTCCCAGAATCGCAGGAACAACCACTGGGTCCAGCGGTAGTACTCGGGATCCGACGTATGCAGCCGGCGAGACCAGTCGAAGCTCAGCCCGTAGCGCCGGAATGAGGTCGCCTGGGTCTCGATGTTTTCATATGTCCACTCGGCTGGGTGCGCATTGCGCTCGATCGCCGCATTCTCAGCCGGTAATCCGAACGAGTCCCAGCCAATCGGATGCAGTACGTCGTAGCCCTTCAACCTCAGGTAGCGCGCGACGACGTCACCCATGACAAAGGCCTCCGCGTGGCCCATGTGCAGATCGCCTGATGGGTAGGGAAACATATCGAGTACGTACCTGCGCTCCCGCGAACCGTCGTCGGCGGGCACAAAAGTCTTGTCGGCCTCCCAGAACGCCTGCCAACGCTCCTGGGCAGCCAGCGCGTCATAGCCGGCGCGCTCCCGGGTCTCGGTATCCGCCTCCTCGGGAGCTTCAACCCGGTCGATCTGCTCGGTCATGATGTTGTCTCGTCTCCTTGAATATGCATCGCGTGTGCTCAGTGACCTGGACATGAAAAAACCCCTCGCCGTCTTGGGCATGAGGGGCTGCCGCGCAGGAGTTTCCCACGCGGCTACATAAGGAGGACAGTGTCCATGACCCTGGGGCGTTGCATATGGTCAGGGTAGCGCAATGAGCCGTGACGCTCCCCCGGTTATGCATCACCTCAGGCGGCGATTACCGTCAGAGCCGTGCGCCGGCTGAGCCATGACGAACTTCGACGACGTACGCTGCGCCGGCAATTCCCAGATCTCGCGGCGCGCGGTCCGGAAGCGGTAATAGAGCTATTCCGGCGGCTGGGACCGATCCAGTCCCAGGTCCCACGAGCCCCGTTTCTGACCATCTCGTCGAGGCTGCCTGGCGTGAGGTATGAGACGGTGTGCGCGTTGTTCGAGTCGCACCAGCTGGTCAAGACCAGCAATATCCGCGGCACGGTGCACAGCAGTGTCGTGGAGCAGTTTGCGTGGCTGGATGCCGTTGCGCGCGGCACCCGAGGGAAGCAGCTGCGCAACATACTGAAGATGAAGCGGGTAACCCCCGAGCAGCTGGCGGCGGAGCTCGAAGCGTTCGCTGACAGTGACTGGCAACCACGGTCGGAAATCGTGTCGCATGCCCGCGTCTGGCTTGCAGAACGGGAGGCGACTGAGCCTGCCCAGGGCCCAGATGTGCTCTCGGACAGCTTGATCTGGGGTCACAGCGGGCTACTGCGGCGTCCCCGCGACACCCGATGGGAGAAGCGGACCGACATTTACCACCGCCGAGCACGGAGCCTGCTGCCGGATCTCCCAGACTACGATTTCGCGTCGGCCTTGACTCAGCTCGTCCGGGTACATCTCGGCTCGTATGGCCCCGCTCTGCGGGCGGATCTCGCTTTCTTCTTCGGCGCCGGTCTGGCTGCAGTGGATGATGCCGTACGCCGTCTCGGCGATGAGGTCCTGCATGTGCGTGGTCCAAACGACGAGGACTATCTCGATCTCGCCGAACCTTCGCCTGGTGGAACGTCCAATCCGGGCCTGCGCTTGTTGCCCGAGTACGACGGGCTGCTGGTTGGATATCACGGACGACACCGCACCCGGTTCCTCACCGAGCAGCAGTTACCGAAGGTCTGGGCAAAGGTGAACGGACTGTTCTCCCCGGTGGTGCTCTACGACCGACGGCTGGTGGCGACCTGGAAGATGATCACCAAAGGTCGCCGCACCGACATTGAGGTCACAATGCTTGATCCACATCCTGTGCTGGCCGATGACCTGTTCATTGATGCGATCGCTGCCACTGAGCACGTTCTCGACCTCAAGATCACCGATCTGCGTGTTCGCCCGCCATTAGGCTGAGGCGGACCTTATGGGGGAGCTGCTCGCGCCATGCCCACGCTCGCAGCTCGGTAGTCGAGAGGGGTACCAGCGGATGACTTGGTTGGTGACTGGCGGTGCCGGATACATCGGTTCCCATGTCGTACGCGCTTTTGAGGCCGAGGGCATCCCTGCGGTAGTCATCGACGACTTGTCCAGTGGACACCGAGACTTCGTCCGACCCGAAGTCCCCTTTTACGCCGGCAGCGTGCTGGAGCGCGAACTCCTCGATCAGATCTTCGCCGAACAACAGATCGCTGGCGTCGTTCATCTGGCTGGTTTCAAGTACGCGGGCGTCTCGGTGAGCCGGCCGCTACACACGTACACCCAGAACGTCACTGGCATGGTGACGCTGCTGGAGTCGATGGCCGCCCATGACGTGGCTCTCTTCGTGTTCTCCTCAAGTGCCGCGGTTTACGGCACACCAGCCACCGACTTGGTCAGCGAACAAGATCCGACCAAGCCGGAGTCTCCGTACGGTGAGTCCAAGCTGGTAGGCGAATGGCTGCTCCACGACCAGGGCCGCGCCACCGCAGCCGAGCCCACCCCCCTACGCCACACGTCGCTGCGATACTTCAACGTCGTCGGTTCGGGCTACGAGGACCTACGCGACACTAGCCCGCACAACCTCTTCCCGCTGATCTTCGAGCGTCTGGTCGCTGGCGAGGTGCCGTACATCAACGGCGACGACTACCCCACCCCGGACGGTACGCCGGTCCGCGACTATGTCCACGTCTTCGACCTGGCCCGCTCCCATGTGGTCGCCGCGCAAGCCCTCGAGAGGGACCGTCCGGTGCAGCCCGTCTACAACCTGGGCAGCGGGGCCGGCCTCTCGGTACGCGAGATCATGGATGCCGTCGCCCGTGTCACCGGCATCGATTTCGCGCCCGAGATTCGGCCGCGGCGCGCTGGCGACCCGGCGCGGATCGTGGCCACAGGCGAGCTGGCAGCGCGCGATCTGGACTGGAAGATGCGGCACACGGTCGACGACATGGTCGCTTCCGCGTGGGCTGCACGCCAAGCCGCCGAGCGATCAAGCTGAGTTACCCCGACAAATCAGTGACCAGCACCTCATTGAGCCGAAAGTGGTCACTAAAAACACGGATCGGCCGAATTTCTTGCCGTTTCTGACCACTTTCGCGAGGGGCAGGTCGAAACACGCCCGTCACATTGACCTACCAACTGTGACGTTGGCGTAACCGAGCGCACGTTTGGCGCAACACGCAGCTAGCAGAGTTTTGCGTAGCCTCGGGCGTCCCAGGATCCAGCCGCCTGAGGGTTCAACCCGTTTCCAGTCCCATCACCGAAAGAAAGCACTCCATGACACCACTCGAGATTGACACTGGAACCACTGCGTGGCTCCTGGCGTCAGCAGCGCTGGTGCTGCTCATGACCCCAGGACTCGCCTTCTTCTACGGCGGCATGGTCCGCGCGAAGAGCGTCCTCAACATGATGATGATGAGCTTCGGGGCGTTGGCCTCGATCGCTGTCATCTGGATTCTCTGGGGCTACTCAACTGCCTTCGGAGACGACATCGGCTACGGCCTGCTCGGCGATCCCGTTCAGTACCTGGGTCTCAAGGGCCTCATGGGGGCGACCAGCGAGGTCTCCTTCGACGATCAGACCGGTATCTACCCGGTGATGGCGTTCGTCGCGTTCCAGGCCGTGTTCGCGATCATCACCGTCGCTCTGATCTCTGGCGCAATTGCCGATCGCGCCAAGTTCAGCACCTGGATGATCTTCACCGTTATCTGGGGAACTATCGTCTACTTCCCGATCGCCCACTGGGTGTTCGACTTCTCCTCCGGCGAGCACGTCGGCGGCTGGATCGCCAACAACTTGAAGGCGATCGACTTCGCAGGTGGCACAGCGGTCCACATCAACGCCGGTGCGGCTGGTCTCGCGCTTGCCATCATCCTGGGCAAGCGGCTGGGCTGGAAGCGCGATCCGATGCGGCCGCACAACCTGACGCTGGTCATGCTCGGCGCTGGCCTGCTGTGGTTCGGCTGGTTCGGTTTCAATGCCGGTTCTGCGATCGCTGCCGGCACTACCGCCGCAACGGTTTGGGTGAACACCATGGTCGCCACCGCCGCCGCATCCTTGAGCTGGCTGATCACCGAGCGCATTCGCGACGGCCATGCCACCTCGCTCGGCGCCGCGTCTGGCGTCGTCGCCGGCTTGGTTGCCATTACTCCGTCTTGCTCCTCGGTCTCACCGGTCGGCGCGATCATCGTCGGCGCCCTGGCGGGCGTGATCTGTGCGCTGGCCATAGGACTGAAGTACAAGTTGGGCTTTGACGACTCGCTCGACGTTGTCGGCGTCCACCTGTTCGGAGGTCTCTGGGGCACCCTGGCGGTTGGCTTTCTCGCCACCGAGGCTGCTCCGGCGGGCGTCAACGGTCTCTTCTACGGCGGCGGCTTCGATCAGCTATGGCGCCAGGCAGTAGGTGCCTTCTCCGTCCTGTTCTATAGCTTGATCATGAGCCTGCTGATCGGCCTGTTGCTGCACAAGACCATCGGCTTCCGCGTCACCGAAGAGCAGGAGCGGACCGGTGTCGACGAAATCGAGCATGCTGAGACCAGTTACGATCTCGGCACGCTGGGTGCAGGACTGCGTGGCTTGTCGTACGCCGGCTCGGCGCCAAATCAGGTCGAGGAAGACAGCAAGAATGATCAGGAGGTGTCGGCATGAAGCTCGTAACAGCGATCATCAAGCCGCATATGTTGGACGAGGTCAAGACCGCACTCGAATCGTTTGGCGTCGAGGGAATGACCGTCAGCGAGGCAAGCGGTTTCGGACGTCAGCGGGGCCACACTGAGGTTTACCGGGGTGCGGAGTACACCGTGGACCTGGTGCCCAAGGTGAGACTTGAGGTGCTCGTGGATGACGATGATGCCAAAGACATCATCGATGTCCTGGTCAAGAGCGCTCGGACCGGTCGCATCGGTGACGGCAAGGTCTGGTCGGTTCCGGTGGATGAAATCGTCCGCGTCCGAACCGGGGAGCGCGGGCTGGACGCGCTCTGAAGCGTGATCTAACCAGCGAGCGTCTCAACGTCGCGATCCGGTCTGAGTGGTCTTCCACTGCGGGGCCGGATCGTCGGCGTTTGATCACAGAGTGCGTCGAGTCGACGTTGGTCGAGCTGTATGCGCAAGTGGGCGGCCCTGCAAGCGGGGCCGCCCTTGCCGCCGTCGGAAGCCTCGCC
>DATCXA010000717.1:0-3940 GCA_036566085.1 Propionibacteriaceae bacterium | reverse complement strand
ATGAAGCACGGTGTCCGATGAAATACGTGCTGATCGGTCTGCTCAAGCTCTACCGGCTGTTGATCAGCCCGCTGTACGGCAATGTGTGCCGCTACTACCCGAGCTGCTCGGCGTACGCGCTGCGAGCGGTTGAGGTGCATGGAGCCGCTCGGGGCAGTTGGCTTGCGCTGCGACGGCTGCTGCGTTGCCATCCATGGGCGGCGGGTGGGTACGACCCCGTACCGGGAACCCCTGAATTCGACGAAGAGATGCGGGAGCAGGCGCAACGAGCAGGAACAATGGGTGACGCTGCCGAGCTGGCGTCACAACGAGGTGTGTGAGCTGATGGAACTACTGTTGTTTCCGATGTCGATATGGGATCCCTTTATCGCCATCGGCAGTGCGATCATGCAGCCGCTCTACTGGGTGGTCTCGGGCATTCTCGTGCTGGCCCATTCACTCTTTTCGCCGGTATTCGGGGCAGACAGCGGCTGGACCTGGGCCTTCTCCATCATGTTCTTGACGGTCGTGATCCGGGTCGCCCTGATCCCGCTGTTCGTCAAGCAGATCAAATCGTCGCGCAACATGCAGCTGCTGCAGCCCAAGGTTCGTGAGCTGCAGAAGAAGCATGGTCACGATCGAGAAAAGCTCGGTCAAGAGACGATGAAGCTCTACCGGGAGAACAACGCCAATCCACTGGCATCGTGCCTCCCGCTGTTGCTGCAGCTGCCCATCTTCCTGGCATTGTTCCGGGTGCTCGATGGTGCCGCCCGCGGCATCCCACGTGGCCACTGGCTGGTGGTCAACCCTGATCTGTTGAATTCGCTCAACCAGGCCACGATTTTCGGCGCCCGGATCTCCGACACCTTCTTGAAGGTCGGTTTCGCCAACGGCATCACCAGCGTGCACATTGTCACGCTGGTGCTGATCATCGCCATGACGATCACCTTGTTCATCACGCAGTTGCAGCTGATGCGCAAGAACATGCCGCCCGATGCGCTTACCGGACCGTTCGCGCAGCAGCAGAAGATCATGCTGTATGTCTTCCCGCTGATTTTCGCCGTTGGCGGCATCAACTTCCCGGTCGGTGTCTTGATCTACTGGTTTACCTCCAACCTGTGGACGATGGGGCAGCAGTTCTATGTGATCCGCCGTAACCCGGCACCCGGAACTCCGGCGTATGACGCTTGGGAGGCGCGTCGCAAGGCCAAGGGCAAGGCCGATGTGGCCTTGGCAGCGGTGGCCGACCCGGAGCCGGCGCCGGAGATCGCAGATCCGCGTACGAACGGTCAGAAGGCGAGCAAGGTGGCCCGGCAACAGCCGCGGCAGCAGCCAAAGAAGCAACCGCGCTCACAACGTAAACGCTGAAATCTGAACAGAGTATGGAGGGATCAGGTGGCCGACGAGCCGCAAGCTGATCGTGATGGAGCTGACGATGTCGAGCCAGTGGAGTCCAGCGATGTCAGCGCTGGGGCCGAAAGTCCGCTCGAAGTCGAGGCCGAGGTCGCTGCGGATTACCTCGAGGAGCTGCTTGACATTGCGGACCTAGACGGAGATATCGACACCTACATCGAGGGTGACCGAGCCCATGTGTCGATCGTCAGCGACTCGCGCATTCTGGTCGGTGCCCAGGGTGAGGTCCTCGATGCACTCCAGGAGCTGACCCGGCTGGCCGTGATGAGCGAAACCGGCGAGCGCAGTCGGCTGATGCTGGACATTGCCGGATATCGGGAGCAGCGCCGTAAGGAGTTGATGGCGCTGGCCGCCGATGCCGTAGGCGAGGCCAAGGAGTCTCATGAGCCGGTGCCACTGGCGCCGATGAACCCGTTCGAGCGCAAGGTCGTACACGATGCCGTTGCGGCTGCTGGGCTGACGAGTGAGTCTGAAGGCGAGGAACCCGACCGCCACGTGGTTGTCCTGCCAGCCTGACGGGATGGTTTCAGGACGCGGGTCCTTCGAGGCGGACTCCTTGCTTCCTCCTGGTGAAGTCCAGTCGCGGCCGTAGGTCGGTTACGCGGAAGAACGCCAAGATCACAACGCACAAGAGCAAGGTCAGGACGATCTGGACAACGCCCTGATCAGGCAAGGAAAGGCTGTCGTTCGCGACACTGAGTGACGCATGGCCGAGTACTGCGATCAACAAGCTGCGAGTGTTGACGTACAGCCAGCCCAGGAAGAACCCGTGCATGGTGATCAGGCTCAGTGAGAGCGCCAGGTTCTCGTCAAGGGCAAGGTAGAGCGGTAGGTGCCAGAGTCCCCAGATTGCCGCCACCAGCAGTGCAGCCCACGCCGCTGGCATCCGTTTCCGCATCTGCGGTAAGGCGAAACCGCGCCAGCCGGGCTCCTCGAGCAACGGGCTGCCGAAGCATGCAACAAACAGCCAGAATGGAAATGTCACTGCAATACCGATCCAGCCGATGTGGGCGATTGTCCCAGCCAGGACGGAGCCTTCCGGAACGGCAGGATCGATTCCCAGCGCAGCGCGGGCGCCTATGCCAAGCACTGTTAGGGCCGGGACCAGCAGACAAGCCGTCGCATACCACCATGGCCCCACACGCCAACGCCTCAGACTGCTGAACAGCCTTCGGACACCAGTTTTGCCTCGAGTGAGGCCGGTGACGACGATGGCGGCGATTACCGCACCCGTCACCCCGAGGGTTTGCAGCGCGATGACCAGTGGGGAACGGCTTGGTGTTTGAAGGCCAGAGTGGCCGTGGTAGAGCACGGCCAACGGCACCCAACACAACCAGGCGATGAGGAAGGCCAGCAGCACATAGCCAAGAAGTGCGTGCCGCATGATCCAAGAGTCCGTACGTTGGGCGGTCAACGGCATCACGCCGCAGTCTAAGGCGGATTCGAGGCGGTCGAGCCCAAAGGCCAGTCGGGTGCAGACTTTCTCCATGGCTGAACTGGAGCAGCGCCGCATCCTCAAGACCGCAATCCCGGGACCCGGTTCGCTGGAATTGATGGCGCGCAAAACCGGCGCCGTCGCTAGAGGCGTGGGCACCACGATGCCGGTTTTCGCGGTCGAGGCAGGCGGCGGCGTGGTCGTCGATATCGATGGCAACAGCCTTATCGATTTCGGCTCCGGAATTGCCGTGACGACGATCGGTAATAGTGCGCCACGGGTGGTGGCGGCCGTCCAAGATCAGGTGGAGCAGTTCACCCATACCTGCTTCATGATCACTCCGTACGAAGGCTATGTCGCAGTTGCCGAACAGCTCAACCAGCTCACACCAGGCGGCTACGAGAAACGGAGCGCGCTGTTCAACTCGGGCGCGGAAGCGGTCGAGAACGCGGTGAAGATCGCCCGCGCGTACAACAAGAAGCAGGCGGTCGTCGCTTTTGATCACGCCTACCACGGCCGGACCAACCTTGCCATGGCGCTGACGGCCAAGAACATGCCGTACAAGCACAGCTTTGGGCCGTTCGCTCCCGAGGTTTATCGTGCACCGCTGTCGTATCCCTACCGCGACGACAAGTTGATCGACGGCGAACTGGCTGCTCGGCGCGCCACGGACCTGATCGAATCGCAGGTCGGCACGGGCAATCTGGCCGCCGTGGTCATTGAGCCGATCCAGGGCGAGGGCGGGTTCATCGTTCCGGCCGAAGGTTTCTTGCTGGCATTGGCGAATTGGTGTCAGGCCAATGACGTGGTCTTCGTAGCCGACGAGATCCAAACGGGCTTTGCGCGCACAGGTGCCATGTTTGCCTGCGAACTGTTCGATGTCGTCCCAGATCTGATCGCCACTGCCAAGGGGATCGCCGGTGGGCTGCCGCTTTCTGCGGTGACGGGTCGGGCCGAGATCATGGAAGCGGTTCATGTCGGGGGCCTCGGCGGTACCTACGGCGGCAACCCAGTCGCCTGTGCCGCTGCGCTGGCAGCGTTCGAGACCATCAAGGCCGACAACCTGGTGGCCCGCGCGCGCGAGATCGAGCGGATTATGCTCGGCCGGCTGCA
>DATCXA010000689.1:0-2845 GCA_036566085.1 Propionibacteriaceae bacterium | reverse complement strand
ATGATCTTCCCGGACCTGGTCTTCGGCAGGTCGTCGGCCCAGATGATCGACTTCGGTCTGGCCAGTTTGCCGATCCGTGTCGCCACATGCTCGCGAATCTCTGCGGCCACCTGGTCGTTGCCCTCGAGATCACCGTTCAGTGTCACAAAGGCGACGATTGCCTGGCCGGTCAAGCTGTCCGGCTCGGCGACGACGGCAGCTTCAGCGACCTTCTCGTGCGCGACAATGGCCGACTCGACCTCCGCGGTGGACAGTCGGTGACCTGACACATTGATCACGTCGTCAGTCCGCCCAATGATCCAGAGGTAACCATCACTGTCGAGGCGAGCGGCGTCGCCGACCAGGTAGATGTGCGGACCGAAGCGGCCGAAATACGTCGACACAAATCGCTCATCATCGCCGTACAGCGTGCGTAACATGGACGGCCACGGCCGGGTGATCACCAACAGCCCCGTGCCTTCCTTCATCTCGTTGCCGTCCTGGTCCACCAGCGCTGCGCTGATCCCCGGCAGTGGGTGTGCGGCCGAGCCGGGCTTCGCCGGGGTGATGCCGGCCAAAGGCGCGATCATGATCTGGCCGGTTTCGGTCTGCCACCAGGTGTCGACGACAGGACAGCGCTCGTGCCCGATCACCTTGTGATACCAAAGCCACGCCTTGGGGTTGATCGGTTCCCCGACAGACCCGAGTAGGCGCAAGGACGACAGGTCATGCTTGTTCGGGTTTTCGACGCCCCACTTCATGCAGGCGCGAATCGCCGTTGGCGCGCTGTAGAAGATCGTGACGCCATAGCGCTCGATGAGGTCCCACCAGATGTCCTTTGCGGGGTAGTCGGGCGCACCCTCGAACATCACGCTGGTGGCGCCGTTGGCCAGCGGACCATAGACGATGTAGGAATGCCCGGTCACCCATCCGACATCGGCTGAACACCAGAAGACATCAGAATCCGGTCGGAGGTCGAAGACGTCCCGCTGAGTGGCGGCCACTCCCGTGAGATAGCCGCCCGTCGTGTGAACGATGCCCTTCGGCTGTGCGGTCGAACCAGAGGAGTAGAGGATGAATAACGGGTGGTCGGCCGGCATGGGGTATGCGGGGCAGCTTGGTGCGCTGCGAGTCAGCAGCTCGTCGTACCAGACGTCTCGCCCCTCCTCCATCGGGCAATCGGTTCCGGTCGCGCGCACCACGATGATGGTCTGAAGGCTTGGCAGATCTGACACGACTCGGTCGACCACACTCTTGATGGGCGCTGTTTTCCCTTTTCGACGCGCGCCATCAACCGTGATGAGCGCCTTCGCGTCCGAAACCTCCATCCGATCCCGGACTGACTCAGGAGAGAAGCCACCGAAGACAACGCTATGCGGTGCGCCGATTCGCGCACAGGCGAGCATCGCGACCACGACCTCAGGGATCATGGGCAGGAAGATGGCTACCACGTCGCCCTTGGCCACGCCAAGATCCTTCAGCCCGCTGGCCAGTCGCTGTACGTCCCGGTGCAGGTCGGCATACGTGATCGCTCGCGCCTCGCCTTCCTCACCATGCCAGTGATACGCCACACGGTCGCCATGGCCCGCCTCGACGTGGCGATCCACACAGTTGTAGGAGACGTTCAGCTCGCCGTCTGCGAACCATTTGAAGAAGGGCGGGTTCGAGTCGTCGAGGACCTTCGTGAACGGCCGGTGCCAGTGAAGCTCGCGCGCCCGAGCGGCCCAGTACGCTTCCGGGTCCGCATTGGCTTGGGCGTAGATATCCGGGTCACGGATAAGGGCCTGCTCGCGAAACTGGGCTGGAGGGTCGAAAGTCTCAACCTCCATGAGGTCGTCGAGCACCCTCTCCAGCTCTTCGGCATCTTTCACATTGGTGGCGTTGACTGTCATTTCTGACCTCCTGGGGTCAGCTCCCGGTGGAAGAGATCAACGACGAATGCCGGTCGTCGGCACCGCGCAGGAACGCTGCCAGCAGCTTGATCGGCAGGAACGCTGCCAATAGCTCACAGATCGCTTCGGTAGGAGCGTTACCCCGAACTTAGCATTGCTCCAACCCTGACGAACGTCGGCCTGAGCCCAGCGACCGAGCGCTGGTCGGAGCGACCGTCAGCCGGTGATTCTTGTTCGCCTAATCGCGTCAAGTCGGCGTCGGGGGACGGCGACGCAGGGCCTCTGAGACTCTGCGTCCCGGGCTACTTGAGAAGGCGCTCTGTAGGCTTTCGACCACGCCTCGACCGCACCCACCACGGCCTGCTGGCTGGTCCGGATGGTTTCGGCGTACTGCTCTTAAATTGACGACATGGTGGATTGAGCTCTCTATCTGGTGGGAAATTGGCTGGTTCCAAACACCTGAGCAAGCCGACCGAGCGTGCACCAGACTTGTCCGCTTCCCTGACACGGTTAATTCTTTTACCGTACGCGGTGCGCGCTGATCTCGGGCTGGTCGAACGGGTGGTATTACGCACACGAAGAACCGTCATCAGCGCCGCAAGCGCTAGCCCAATCGTTCACGACTGCCCGGGTGAAACGGCGGGAGAACAGCGGAAGCCCTTGCGGAGAAAGCTGGACTGCTCAAGGTTCAAAGATCGCCCATCTGGACGTCACTTGCCAGGTGGTACCTACTGCGCGGTCTCACGGGTCGTCAGTCAAATGCCGACTGGTCGAGTGTGTGGTGCCGCCCGCGGCGACGATCGCGTTCACGGCTGTTGGCCGAGCGGGTCGGTCTGACCTTGTCGCCGGCGCGGACCTGGGCGAGGTGGTCGTCCTGGACGCCGACGCCCACCCTGGTTGCGGCTCAGAAGGACGAGGCCAGGACGACGTTCAAGGGCGGCCACGGATTCCACTCGGGCGGCTTGTGGTGTGTG
>DATCXA010000678.1:0-6672 GCA_036566085.1 Propionibacteriaceae bacterium | reverse complement strand
CGAGCCGCAGTGGCGAGATCCGTCGGGATCAGTGCGTCTTATGGAGGTACATGTCGACCAAGCCTGGGTGGGCCGCACCATCGATCAGATGGAGGAAGCCACCGGCGCTCGCATCCCGTTCGTCTTCCGCATGGGCTCCGGAATGGTGCCGAAGCGCGGCAGTATCTTTCAAGACGGTGATCTTGTGTACGCCGCTGTAGCAGACGCCAAGTTGGCTGCTGTCGAGGCGATACTCGGCTCTCCGCCGAGAGGAGTATGACGATGCGCGTAGCGATTGCCGGAGCGGGGAATGTGGGGCGGTCCATCGCGGCGGAGCTGATTGAGAACGGGCACGAGGTGCTGCTGATTGACAAGGATCCGCACGCGATAAAGGCCGAGACACTGACCGAGGCCGAATGGCTGCTGGCAGATGCTTGCGAACTGTCCTCACTCGAGGAAGCGGGCCTCGATACCTGTGATGTGGCCATCGCCGCGACCGGCGACGACAAGGTGAACCTTGTGATGTCGCTATTGGCCAAGACCGAATTCGGCGTGCCGCGTACGGTCGCTCGAGTCAACCACCCCAAGAACGAGTGGCTGTTCAACGAGGTCTGGGGTGTCGATGTCTCAGTCTCTCCCCCGCGGCTGATGTCCGCGCTCGTGGAGGAGGCTGTCACCGTCGGTGATCTTGTGAGGTTGCTGACCTTCCATGAAGGGGCCACCAACCTGGTAGAGATGACGTTGCCCTCGAACAGCCCAACCGTCGGTGCTCGCATCGGTGACCTGAGCTGGCCAGGCGATGTCGTTTTGGTTGCGATTATCCGGGACGGACATGCCCGACCACCGGACAGCGACGGCTCCTTGGAGGCTGGCGATGAGTTGTTGTTCGTAACAGCCCAAGACTTCGAGAAAGAGCTCGCAGAGATGCTCTCGCCGCGCGACGGCTCAATCAGCATCTCGAAGACGCCGACGCCCCGAGTTCAGGCAGTTTGACCGCGCGCACTGGCAAGTGGTGACTCATCCATGGGGGTTCTTCCCTTGGAGAGCATGATGCCGATGACGGTCAAGGCGCCAATCAGCATTGGCCAGCCGAGTACAACTTTGGATATTCCGAGCAACACCACCTGACCGGCAAGGAACAGCGGCAGCTGGATCACGAAACGGGCGACGTACGGCACGGCAAGCACCAAAGTCAGCTTGGACGTCATATTCACCAGTCCGCGATCTTTGGTCCAGCCGGTCGGGTCGCCGACGGCAGCGCCGATGATGAAGCCGACCAGAGGTTTGCGGATCGCGACTGTCACAAGCGACAGCACCGCGAGGGCTCCGTTGTAGAGAATGCCGGGCAGAAAGACATCCTGGGCGCGACCAGTGCGCGTTGCGATCAGAGCAGCAATCACCGTCGGAATCACCGCCTGGACGACGTACTTGATCGACTGCCGCTGAATGAGACGGATCAGCGCAAGCAGAAACGCGGTCACAACGGCCGCGGCGACGGCCGGATAGAGCTGTCGCGCGATCACCCAAGCGATCGTGAAGGCAATGAAAGGCAGCGCCGATTCGATCATGCCGCGCGCGCCGCCCAGGGATTGACTTAGCTGGTAGCGGACGAACTCCTCTACATAGCGGAACTGCGGGGTCTCCTCGGTCGCCGATGGTGGGTCGTGCTCGGATTGTGTCGTCGCTTCGGCCCGCGGCTCACTCATACGCCAGGCACCGTAGCGGTGCCGATCATAAGCGTGCCGATCACGAGGCCGCCGGTGTCTGCATCAGCTCGTAGCGCGGGTTGTAGATGAGCCGTTTACCCTCGTGGCAGCTGATCCGGCCCCAAATCTTCAGCGTCCGACCCGGATCGATGCCGGGAATCTGCCGTCGACCAAGCCAAACGAGGCTCACCGTTCCAGATCCGTCATGCAGCTCCACCTCTAATGCCGGGTGTCCGGCTCGAGGAGTGATGGTCACCGTCGAGACAGTTCCAGTGAGCTGCACGCGCTGGCGATCCTCACATTCTTGAATTGGGACTGCGCCCTCTTCACGGACCTGGCGTTGCAGTTCTTCCGACTCAAGCTCGGCAGTTGATGATGCAAACCGACGCAGTGCTCGTTGCAGCAGGTTTTCTTTAGCCATGGCGTTGCCACCTCCGCTCTTCAAGCATCCCACGAAGGTCAATGATTTGTCTGTCCCTGCCCACGCGCCGGACTGTGTCAAGGGTGCAACCTCTCATGCCGGCTCGGTGTCTGGTCCCTCCGGCGGCTCTTGGCTGAGGTTGGTCGGCATCGTCAAGGGCAGCAGATCACCGGGTGCCATTGCCTCGTCGCCGCGTCGCACGATGACCTGACGGAACGCTGACAGCACGTCCGCGACGACGGGAGAGTCGGCATCCTCCTCGATCGCGGCCTGACCGTAGACGATGCCCCGTAGTAGCCAGCGCGGACCCTCAGCGACCCACATTCGGGAGGGCTGGTATCCCTCCTCACCATCTGGTGTCGTTACCGGGATCAGCCGCCTCAGCTCCACACCAAACGGTCCCTCACCGAGTGAGGCGGTGCCACCGGCTTCCGTGGCGCTCTGGGAGATCTCATCGCGCAGCTCTGCCCAGAGACCGCCACTGCGCGGAGCGGCGTACGCGCCCAGCTCAAGGGCCGAGGAATAGGCCTGAGGCTTCTGGTTCGGATCGGCGGGCGCCTCGACGGGGCTGAGCTTGTCGGACCCCTCATTGACCTGGGTCTCGATGACGAGCATGGCCGAGACGATCTCGCCGGTCTCCTCCGCCACCTGCAGCCGCAGCTCCGATCCCGCCACCGCCGTCACAATCACGCTTCCCAGGTCGATCTTGGGACTTTCCTCCGTGCTCTCGATGCTCTCAACTTCAGTGATGTCAAAGGGTCCGTCGCTTCGCCAATCGATGTCTTCGAGGGACGCTAGCTCTATCGCCTCATCGTCGGATTGGCTATCGGCTTCATCATCGGAAGCCTCAGCAAGCTCGTCGACTCCGTCGTCAGTGGATTCCTCGACTGGCGACTCGCTCTCGCGCTTTCTGCCCCTTTTGAAGATCATGCACGTTCCCTCGGCACACTCACGCTCTCGTAATCTCGCTGGCTGGTCCCTGGCTCAGTTGGCCCTGGCTCTGCTGCCCCTCCCTGTGCTGCCCTTCCTGTGCTGCCCCTCCCTGTGCTGCCCCTCCCTGTGCTGCACTGCCCAATACTCCGCCGGTTGATCCGTATCCGCCAATTCCGCGCGCCGAGCCGGGCAGCTCGCCGACTCTCACAAAAGCAGCCACACTCACTTGCTGGATGATCAGCTGGGCGATCCTGTCACCGCGAGCAATGCTCACGGGGCGCCTACGGTCGGTGTTGATCAGGCACACCTTGATCTCGCCGCGATAGCCGGCATCGACGGTGCCCGGGGTGTTCACGATGCTGACGCCGTGCTGAGATGCCAATCCCGATCGCGGGTGGACGAACGCCGCGTAGCCGGCTGGCAATGCGATGGCGACGCCGGTTCCCACCAGGCGCCGCTCGCCCGGCTGAAGCTCGAAGCTTTCCCTGCTGTATAGATCAGCTCCCGCGTCGCCCGGGTGGGCGTACGACGGCAACTCCAGGCCAGGATCGAGCTGCTGAAGCAGCACTTCGATAGCGGTCACGGGCTCGCTCACTCGGTCAGCGTAGACGAGGCTGCTTCCCGCTGCGCCGCTGCCAGCTGTTGTGGGTGTCGGGTGGAAACCAACCAATACGGGACAGGATCGTCCGGGTCATCAAGGGTAATCTCCACTGCGGTTTTGAGGTAGGGCCGAAGCACCAGGTGCGCTCGCGCATCTGCCTCCACGCCAGCGCGGCGACGTGTCTCTTCGGCATCGAGCGGCCGACAGCCGGCGATATAGAGGTGCTCAATACTGGCCCTGCCCACCCGTAGCTCACGAGCATCGACGCTGATCAGAATCGATGCCGAAGCGAAGATCGCGCTGGCAACCAGCATGGCGGCGACCGAAGCTCCGAAGCCCCATGTCGGGCCTAGATAGGCGCCGACGGCGACCAACACCGATAGGGAAAAAAGACCGGCGAGCACCCACCAGATGACGGGCACCGTGAGCCGCTCACGGAACAGCATGGAGGTAACCTACGCGGCTGGAGATCCGATCCTGACCGCCGTCCGCCGAGCACCTCCATCACAGCACTAAGATGCGATCACAGAGCCGCATTGCGTTTTGCGGACCGCCGGAGATGAAAGGGTGAGCGGATGGGACCCACGCAGAAACTGCTCTGGAAGCTCTACGCCGGAGTGATCGGAGCGGTTACCACTATCGCAGCCCAGCGCTTGTTAAAGGCGGGCTGGAAGCTTGTCACAGGCAAGGAACCACCAGCGCCGACTGATCCCGATACTCCCGTACTGACCGCGGTGAGCTGGGCAATGGCGAGCGCCGTAGGCGTGGCTGTCACGCAGCTGCTCACTCAACGCATGGCGGCGCGGCACTGGGAGAACCAAATAGGTAATGATCAGCCGGAGGGTGGCAAGATCAGAGTAAAGATCTAGATTCAAAATCTGTAGATGCGCCCTGAGCCTCTCGAAGTGCGACCTTATGGCTCGGAGCCCGTCCGAAGCACCACCTCGCGGCCCGTTCGGGGACGCGAGGTGGTGTTCTGTCCGGACTAACTGCCCCCAATCAGCCCGGTACATCAAGTGCACCTGCCTCGGTACATCGAAATGCACGCCGTCGCGACCCCCGCTCCACACAGCCAGCCGTCCTGAGGACGGCCGCACAATGTGTCCGCGTTCGGTGGCTTAAGCCTAAGTGATCATGCAGCCGCACATCTAGTGTCAAGCAGCGGGCGGGCGATCATCCCGCGCAGTCGAAGCAGTAAGTCTCCCCATGGGGACCTATCTCAGCGATCTGGCTGCGATGCCGCACCAGGAAACAGCTGGCACAGGTGAATTCATCGGACTGACGTGGCAGCACTCGGACGGTCAGCTCTTCATGTGACAAGTCTGCGCCAGGAAGCTCGAATGCTTCCGCCGCCTCGGCCTCGTCTTCGTCTACCTTTCCGGAGTTCTTATCGTTACGGCGAGTCTTGAGCTCTTCGATGCTGTCTTCATTCAGTTCTTCATCGGTCTTGCGAGGGGCGTCGTAATCGGTCGCCATCTTTGCCTTTCCCGGGCTCAAAAGCCCAGATCATCATCTGATTCGTGCGCAGTCATATCACACGAATCAACCGATATGCGTGCTATGTGTGCTCGCGCCCGCTATAACGCAGTCACGTGTCTAAAATTCCCGCTTCAGTGCGGATTCTGGACGGCCTGCTCCGGCCTGCCCGCGATGCCGAGATACCCCTGGAAAAGGACCCCAAAAACTGACTCAATGGGCTGCTTGGCAGAGGGCTGCGCGACCGGGTTCACGGAGATTCGGACAGCAATCCATTCGGCACTCATACCAGCCTGTCCTTACAGATCCCACCACTGGCTTGTCCGGCTCCTCCTCGCGCGCTGCCGCTGCGCGTTCCAGCATTAGGTCGACCAGCGCACTGACGAATGCTGGATGATCGCCGGCGGTGGCTGCCCGGGCGAAGGCTATGTCACACTCTTCAGCTGTCGCGGCAGCCTCAGTATCCAGGTCGAAGACCACCTCCATGTGGTCGGATACGAAGCCGATTGGGACCAGAACCACCGCCGGTACGCCCCGCGCGGCCAAATCGCGTAAATGATCGTTGACATCGGGCTCCAACCAAGGCTGACCGGCCGGACCAGACCGCGAACAATAAACGAGATCGCTGGTGTAGGCGCGGCCGCGCTGCTGAGCGATGCGATCAGTCACTTCTGCTGCAACTGCCTCGTGCCAGTCGACATATGCGCCAGTTCGGCTCCGAGGTGGCGGTCCGGCGGTTTCTGCCATGGCGGTTGGGATCGAATGAGTCACAAAGACTAGGCGTGCGTCGTCGGCCCTCTCACCTAAGGTTTCAAGTGCCTTGAGGGTTGCGTCGACTGAGGCTTCGACGAAACCTGGGTGGTTGGCATAGTGGCGAATTCGGTCTACGTGAATCTGCGTGCCCTGAGCGGCGTCGAACAGATTCTCGCGATACTGCCGGCAGGACGAGTAAGACGGATAGGCGCTCGTGACGATGGCAAGCACCCGGCGATGACCATCCCGCTCGATCGCAGACAGTTCATCACTCAGGTAGGGGTTCCAGTTACGGTTTCCCCAATACAGCGGCACTTGTACGCCGCGACGGCGCAATTCATTCGTCAATGCCCCCAGCAGCCTGCGACACTGATCGTTGATGGGGCTCCTGCCGCCAAATAACAGATAGTGCCGACCTACCTCGGCCAGCCGTTCTAGGGGAATGCCACGACCACGGGTGACGTTTTCCAGGAACGGCATCACGTCCTCCGGGGCCTCTGGCCCGCCGAAGGACACCAGCAGGACAGCGTCATATGGCGCGAGTGCATGGCCTAGCTGGTTGGCCGATGCGTCATCAGGGATTGCCGAGAGATCACCCACAGGCGTGATCTTTGCGTACGAGGAGGACATCATGACCGCGGGGGTTCAAGGGTCGCCCCCCTTGCTAATCAACACAGCTGCGGGTCCTGCGGGAGTGCAAGGGGGTCGTTCCCCTTGCTCATAAATGCGCACCCGTACCGCCAAGTGCTGTCGGACCGTCGCGCAGTGGCCTTCAGCTTGGCCGGCTTTGTGGCACGGCTGCC
>DATCXA010000643.1:0-2863 GCA_036566085.1 Propionibacteriaceae bacterium | reverse complement strand
ATGAGTTCCCACTGGCCGACCGGCGACCAGCAGCCCGACGCCACCCCGGCGCAGATCGAGTTCGCGCGGAACTGGCGGGACACGCCGAAGGTGGTGTTCTCCTCGACGATCGACAAGGTCGACTGGAACACCCGCCTGGTCAAAGGCGATGCCGTAGCGGAGATCTCCCGACTCAAGGCCGACGACGGCGAGCCGATGAGGGTCGGTGGCGCAACGCTCGCTGGGGCGGCCATGCGGGCCGGGCTGGTCGACGAGTACGAGATCGTCACCCATCCGGTGCTGGTGGGCGGCGGCACACCGTTCTTCACCGCGCTGGACAGCTGGGTGAACCTGAACCTGGTGGAGACGCGGACGTTTCCCGGCGGCGTGGTCATGACCAGGTACGAGACGAGGCATTGAGCGCGATTCCTTTGCTGCTTGTCTGAGGGAGTGGCAGCATGCCCCGGAGCAAGGTCGAGCTGTTCGCTGCGACAAGGCAGGGCTCGCCATTCCTCCCCCTCACCCGATAGATGCCGAACGTAGCCGAGACGGCGGGGGGGTCCAGGGATCAGCGGCAAGATGTTTTCGGCTCCTGGAGTCCTCGCGCGAGTGGAACGGTCCGCCACAGGCGAGGTGGCGGCCGAAAAGATCTTGCTGCCCCTGGACGCCGACGGTGGCTCGGCGCACACTGCCTGGCATCGGGTGAGGGGTTCCGCCGGTACGTGCCGTGTCGTGTGGCCTGTGACTGGCGCTCGTGGCCGGCGCAAGGTGAGCATCGATCCGCTGACGGTACGCGAGCTGAAAGCCCACAAAGCCCGCCAGGCTGCTGAACGGCTGGTCGTCGAATCTGACTGGCAGGATTCAGATCTCGTCTTCCGGACGGCGTTCGGCGCGCCGGTATTCCGCGACACACCCTCGCAGCTGCTGCCAAAGCTGATCGACCAGTACGACGACACGCACAGGGACGAGCCGCTACCTCGAATCCGGCTGCATGACCTCCGGCACATCCACGCGACAACCTTGTCGCTCGCCGGCGAGCCGGTCCATGTCGTCGCCGCGAGACTCGGGCATGCCGACCCGAGCATCACTCTCCGGGTGTTCGCACGTGATCCAGCACCTGGCGCCGGCCGTCGCAGATACGTTTGCCCAGGCGGTGTCGGACGCCGCGAAGTCCGAGAAGAAGTCCGCCAAACGGGTCGCCAAGAAGGCTGTCAAGAAGGCCGCCGTTAGCAAGCGAGGCGAGGTCAAGGGTCGGATCAACGACCAAGATGCCGCTGACTTGCGCTGATGCTGGCGCACCCGGAGGGATTCGAACCCCCAACCTTCTGATCCGTAGCAATAGCAAGACTAGCGCTTTGCATAACCCCTTGTCACACGGTGAAACACCGAGCGCTGTGCAGCAAGTTAGAAGGTACGAACTGACGCACTTTGATGATCATCGGGATCGCACATATGGAGGGCATCAGGAGGCGTAGCGCTGGCGAGCGGCCTCCCCGCTGGTGCCGATAGCCTCACCCAGCTCGCGCCAGGAGAGATGGGCCTCGCGGGCCGCGCGGATGGCGGCGGCGAGTTCCTTCTCCGCAGCGGCTCGCCGGAACGCGGCGAGCTTGACCGCCATCAGCGGCGGAAGCGACGCGTCGAAGTCGTCGGGCTTGGGGTCGTAGTGCTCGAACTCATCGGCCAGGCGGTCGGCGTTGGCGATGAGGTCGGCAAGAGAATGTCGCATCTGAATCACCGTCGGTACTTGTCTCGGGCTGGGCGCATTGCGTGCGCGATGGCCAGTTCGCCACCCCACCAGATCACGACACCGACCTCGACCAGCTCGCTGCCGCTGGCGTCGGGCCCGATGAACATGACCATGTCGTCGTCTTGTCGAACGTGATGGATCGCGAACCGCAGAGCGTGCAGCATGTCCTCCTCGCTGACGCCGTGGCGGTGGGCCGACTCCAAGATGATCGGCTGCTCGATCTCCTCGGACTCGGCCGGCTCGTCCTCCACCATCGCAAGATTACTTGTCGCAAGGTTACTTGCCAATTGGTTCGCATAGGAAGGCTACGCCATCATCACCGACCGGATACCGAAGCTCACACACGGATGCCAACGATGTCTGGCTTTGGCACGTAACAGGCGACGGATTCCACGTCACCGGTGTGCTGCACTCTGGGCGGACCGTGCTTGGGAGTCGAGCGGACTAAGCGTGCTGCAGGCTATGGGAATGAGCCGGCTGATTTTTCCCAGCCTGAGGTATCCCATCGTGCAGGCGCCGATGGCTGGAGGGCCGTCAACGCCCGCTCTTGCCGCCGCGGTCTCCGGCGCCGGGGGGCTTGGCTTCCTGGCGGCTGGCTATAAGACCGTCGATCAGGTCGAGCGCGAACTGGCCGAGGTTCGCTCAGTCGTGCCGGCCGGTGTGCCGTACGGGATCAACGTGTTTGCCCCGCCCGGCCACGGGATGGGCGCAGCCGAGGTCAGTTCCTACGCCGACAGGCTGCGGAACGAAGCGCAAGAGCGCGGCGTCGCGCTGGGCCATCCGCGGTGGGACGATGACGGGTACGGCGAGAAACTCGACCTGATCTGTGAGCAGCCGGTCCCTGTCGTATCGCTGACGTTCGGCTGCCCGACACCGTCGGAGGTGAACCGGCTCCAGTCGTCTGGCTCGGCCGTCTGGGTCACCGTCACCACGGTCGGCGAGGCGCAAGCAGCTCAGCGGGCCGGCGTGGACGCCCTGGTCGTGCAAGGCGTGGAGGCGGGCGGCCACCGCGGGGGCTTCGATGACGCAGATCCAGGAGACGTCGGACTGCTCGCTCTACTGCAGCTGGTACAAGCCGCCGTCAACGACGACTTACCGCTGGTGGCGACCGGCGGGCTTGTCACGGGTCGAGGCATC
>DATCXA010000611.1:0-8268 GCA_036566085.1 Propionibacteriaceae bacterium | reverse complement strand
TGCAGCGACTACGTGATCGGCCAGCCGCTCGCGGACGACGGAAGTCCACTGGGCAACGGCGGCCTTGCGGCGAGGCCAAGGAGTCTGTGGAACAGTGAACGGCTCTCCATAGACCACATGGATCGACTTTCGCAAGCCTGGCACCTGGTTTTTGCTCCGTCCTGGTTCACGGGTGCCGAGAATTGCGACTGGGACAATGGGTGCTCCAGTCACCATGGCGAGGTAGGCAGCGCCTCTCCTGGCCCAGGCGACCTCGCCGCCAGTGCGTGAACCTTCTGGGAAGACCGCCAGCACTTTGTCGGCACGCAGCACCTGGATCGCCCTCCGGATGGCCTGCGGATCGATTTCTCGACGGTTGAGCGAGATCTGACCGACGTAGGACAGGAATCGACCCACCGCGCCCGTGAAAGCCTCCCGCTTCACCAATGCGAATGTAAGTCGTCTGGTGAATGCGATAAGGGCCGGCCCGTCCAGAACGCCGATGTGGTTCGCCGCCAAGATCACTGGTCCGCTGAGCGGAACGTGCTGAACACCATGCACCGTGACGCGCCAGGAAAGCCGAAGCCCGAGGTATACCAGCGGTCTGAAAAGCCGTAATCCCCATTCCTTCGGGGCCGGCAGTCGATCAGTATGCGGGAGATCGGGGCTAACCCCTTGGATCACGCCCGTCTCCCTGCGCCCGGACCGGAACGAATGCACAGATCGTCTCGATCACCTCTTCCAGACTGAGGGATGTGGAATCGACCACATGCACGCCAGGAGCCGCCGATTCGAACTCCGCGACCATGGAATCGTCCCGATCACGACGGATTACTTGATCATGAACAGCGTCTACGTCCACCTGATGCTCGGCTAGCTCAGCATGTCTGCGCGCTACTCGGGCAGCGGGATCGGCGACCAGCAGCACGCGTACGTGGGCTTCCGGCGCCACCACGGTGGTGATGTCGCGGCCTTCGGCAACGATGCCCTCGGCAGCCCCGGCGATCAGCTTCTTTTGCCGCGCTACGAGATAGGTACGCACATCGAGGTTGGTGGCAATCGCGCTGACAGCCTTCGAAACCTCGGGAGCTCGGATGGCGTCGGAGACATCGACTCCGTTGATCGCGACAGCAGGACGTCGAGGGTCAAGATCAACTTCTATCGACGCATGGTCTAACAGGCGCGCAACTGCCGCTCGATCCTCAAGATCGACGCCTTCTTCGAGCGCGAGCCACGTGATGGCCCGATACATCGCTCCGGTGTCCAAGAAAGCAAGCCCGAGCCGGTCGGCAACTCCCCGCGCCGTACTCGACTTGCCTGAACCGCTGGGGCCGTCGATGGCGATGACTAGCGGCCGATCCGAACCGGTGTTCGTACGTGGCTCACTTGAAGTGTCGAACTGATTGGTCATCGCTACCTCAGACACGCGCCTCAGCGTACCGGGCGCATGTCATGAGACCGTCCAGCCATGCGACAGCATCGTTTCGACCAGGGAGTCGGCGTGCTCAGGCGCCACTGACAAGGCAAGGTAGCCAATCTCGCGGACAGGGTCATGCTCGATGGAGACGTCTTCGACGTTCACTCCAGCAGCGCTGACATCGGCGAAGAGCCGGGCGAGCGCTCCCGGGGAGTCAGGAATTGCGACGACAACCTCGCGGTACCTGACTGGGGCCGCGCCATGCTTGCCGCCGATCTTGCGAATCCCGGCGACGCCGCGTTCCAGCTGGCTTCGTAGATCACCGCTCGCATGGGCTGCCTCAACGGACTTGATCAACAAGCCCAGTTGATCTTGGATATCGCGCAACTCCTCTAGCACGGCGTTGGAGTTTGCCCCCAGAATTTGTTCCCAGAGCTCTGGATCGCTGCCTGCGATGCGGGTCACATCGCGTAAACCCTGACCAGCCAGCATGAGGTCCCGCTCCGGCACCTGAGTGAGGTGGCCCGCGACGAGCACCGACATCAGGTGCGGCAGATGAGAGACCCGGGCCACGGCTGCGTCATGATCATCCACATCCATGATCAACTCCCGGGCTCGGCAGACGCGGACGGCAGCCCGTACGTGTTCCACGGATTCGGCTGCCGACCGCCTGTGGGGTGTCACGACCCAGGTCCGGTCAACGAACAGCTCGCGATGTGCCGTCATCGGCCCGGAGTGGTGGGAGCCAGCCATCGGGTGGGAACCGACATAGCGGCCCAGATCGACATCACGCTGCCACAGAGCGTCGAGAACCCCAGCCTTGACTGAGCCGACGTCTGTGACGGTCGCATTCGGATAGATCTGCAGACTGTGCACCACTAGGTCGGCAATGACGCCGGGTGGCACCGCGACGACAACAAGATCAACATCTGCAGAGATCGGAGGCTCGATCGTGCCGGCGCCCAGACCGGCGGCCACGCGGGCGTGGCTGATCTTGTGATCCCGCAGGTGAACTGCGTAGCCGGCGGCGGAGAACGCGCATCCGATTGACGTGCCGATAAGCCCGGTTCCGATGATCACCACCCGGCTTATCGGACGCTGCTCAACCATGCCTCCTGAGCTTGTCGAAGGACGCGCTTCGACAGGCTCGGCCTGCATGATCAGCGGTTGGGTCTGGCTCACGTGCTGTCTGCGGCTTCGGATCCATCAGCAAGCAGGGCCGCAAGTCGATCACCCTTGATACGCCGGAACTTGCGTGGCATTGCTCTGGTCCGGTCTAGGACTGCGACCTCCAATGCTTCCACTCCCAGCGATCGGGGTGCGGCGTTGGGTCCGCCCTCGGAGCCGAGCGCGCGTACCGCCAGCTTGGCTGCGTCGGCCAGCGTCAAGCCAGGTTGGAACCCACGACTCACCACCTCGGCGATGACTTCGGCAGATCCCCCCATAACTGCGAAGTTGGCTTCGTCGCCGACCGAGCCGTCGTAGGTCAGCCGGTATATCTGGTCTTGTGCTGGCGTTGCGCCTAGCTCGGCGACCACAATCTCCACCTCGTAGGGCTTGTCGCCGCCAGAGGAGAAGATCGTGCCGAGCACTTGGGCGTAGCTGTTGGCCAGCCCACGAGCCGTTACGTCGGTCCGGTCATAGGTGTAACCGCGGACGTCGGCGTAGCGGATTCCGGCTTGCCGCAGGTTTTCGAACTCGTTGTAGCGACCGACCGCCGCGAAGGCAATGCGATCGTAGATCTCGCTGACCTTGTGCAGCGCCTGTGACCGGTTCTCGGCAACGAACAGGATGCCGTCGGCGTAGTGCAGGACAACTACCGAACGGCCCCTGGCAATGCCCTTGCGTGCGTAGTCGGCCCGATCCTTCATTTGCTGCTCGGGCGCGACGTAGAACGGCATGCTCATCGGAGCGTCCTCTCCCGAGGACGACGGTTTCTAGGCAAGTGGCGCCCCCGGTCCGTCTGGTCGCTCCGTGCGGCTGGCCATCAGCCGCGTGATCATCTCGGTAGTTTCTTCTTCGCTCATTTTCCGCACACCATCCGCAGTCGCGGCCAAGACCACCGGGAAGATCTTTCGCTGCATGTCTGGTCCGCCGGTTGCCGAGTCGTCGTCGGCAGCGTCGTAGAGCGCCTGAATGACCGCTAATGCGGCCTCGTCGGCATTGAAATCGGGCCGATAGAGCTTCTTGAGCGATCCGCGAGCGAAAACCGAGCCGGATCCAACGGAGAAGTAGGCATGCTCTTCATAACGGCCACCGGTGGCGTCATAGGAGAAGATCCGCCCTTCTTCGGTCAATTCGTCCCAGCCGGCGAACAGCGGTACCACGACCAGACCCTGCATAGCCAGGCCGAGATTGAGCCGGATCATGGTGGCCAGCCGGTTGGCCTTCCCGACCAGCGAGAGCGGCGCGCCCTCGATCTTCTCGTAGTGCTCCAGCTCGACCTGGAACAAGCCCACCAGCTCGACGGCGAGCCCGGCCGCTCCCGCAATTCCGATGATCGAAAACTCATCGGCCGCGAACACCTTCTCGATGTCACGTTGCGCGATGATGTTGCCCATCGTGGCCCGCCGGTCGCCAGCGACCACAACCCCGCCGGGGAAGGTCGCGGCCACGATTGTTGTGCCGTGCGGACTGAGGTCGCCCATTCCGGGAACCGCCGCCCGCGACGTCGGCAAAACGTCGGGAGCAACCCGCGAGACGAAGTCGGTAAAGGATGAAGACCCGATACGAAAGAACTCAGAGGTCAGCTCAACGACATGTCTTCCGTCGTTCACTGGCCACCCTTCTGAACGAACGAACGTACGAACTCTTCAGCGTTCACTTCGAGCACGTCGTCTATCTCGTCCAACAACGAGTCCACCTCGGAGTCCAGTTCGGCCTTGTGCGCCGTATCAGCAGGGGCCAGCTCCTCGACCTCACGATCCTCAGCTCGCCTCGACTTACGTTGGCTCTGCTCTGACTCAGCCATACCTGCTCCTCGTCTGTACTGGCGTCCAGCCTAACCAACCCCACCGACAACACCACGACATTCCCAGCGCGGCACTCTGGCGTCGAGGCTCACCTCGAGAGGTCTGCCTAGGTTGCTGACGGTCTGCATGGGTTGCAAACCGTGCAGACCGCACGCAAGCCAGGTCAACGTAGCTTGCTGCTGAAGGAGAGCGGCTGCCAGATCGTACGCAACCAACGACGCTAGCGACCCAAGGCGGCAAACAGCTCCGTCACCGAATTGCACTCATCGATCAGCTGGCCAACCTGCTCCCGAGTGCCTCGTAACGGATCCAGCAATGGCAGCCGTTGCAGCGCAGGACGCTCCGGTACGTCGAAGATCACCGAATCCCAAGACGCCGCAACTACCGATGATCCGAACTTCTCCATGACCCGTCCTCGGAAGTACGCCCGGGTGTCCTCAGGCGGCGAGGTGCGCGCTCGCTCGATGTCATCATCGGTGACGAGCCGGCGCATCTTGCCGTTGGACAACAGGGCTCGGTAGAGGCTGCGACGCGGGTCGACATCGGCGTACTGCAGGTCGATGAGTGCCAGCTTGGGAGCCGACCAGCTGAGCCCATCGCGCTCGCGGTAGGACTCCATCAGCTTCAGTTTGGCCACCCAGTCGAGTTGATCGGCAAGGCTGAAAACGTCGGTACGGAGCGCATCGAGGCAGTCCTGCCACCGGCTGAAGATGTCCTTCGCCTCAATCCGCGCAGTCTCGGTGAGATCACCCGCCACTCGCTCGTAGTGGTTACGGCACGCGTCGAGATAGATCTCCTGCAGATCCAGCGCCGTCATGCTGGGCCCGTCGGTCAAATACAGCGGCTCACGAACCGACAAGTCATGACTGACGCTCCGCATCGCCGCAACGGGCCCCTCCAACCGCACATCGCTGCCGAGCTCGCCTGCCTCGATGACTCGGAGCACCCACGACGCGGTGCCCACTTTGAGATAGGTGGAGATCTCCGACAGGTTGGCGTCTCCGGTGATCACGTGCAATCTGCGGTGCTTGCTCGCGTCGGCGTGCGGCTCGTCGCGAGTGTTAATGATCGGCCGGTTGAGCGTGGTCTCCAGACCCACCTCTGCCTCGAAGAAATCGGCGCGCTGGCTGATCTGGAAGCCGGGGGTCTGGCTGGATTGGCCCAAACCCACCCGACCGGCGCCGATGATCACCTGCCGGGATACCAGGAAGGCCGTGAACTGGGTGACGATGCGATCAAAGGGAGTGCTGCGCTGCAGCAGATAGTTCTCGTGGGTCCCATACGAGGCGCCCTTGCCATCGGTGTTGTTCTTGTAGAGCCGCACCGAGCGTCCCAATGACTGCGATGCACGTTGAGCCGCGATCGCCATTACGGCCTCTCCGGCCTTGTCGTAGCGGACTGCATCCAGCGCAGAGGTCACCTCGGGGCTGGAGTACTCCGGGTGCGCGTGGTCGACATACAGCCGCGCGCCGTTGGTCAAGATCACATTCGCCATGCCGAGGTCGGTGTCCGTCAGCTGGTCCGGATGGGCGGCCGCGCGGGAGATCTCATAGCCGCGGATATCTCGAAGCGGCGTCTCGGTTTCATAGTCCCAGCCGGCCGGCTGGCCGGGTGCCGATGCGCCGTACGCCTTGACGACGTGATTGGACAGCTGCATGGGATGCAGATCTTCTTCGACGAATGCGTTGCTGAATCCCCCGGGCACCGCGCTTGATCCAAGCGCCAGAGCACTGATGCCGTACTCGGTTTCAATTCCCATGATCCGAGCGTTTAGGCGCGCAGCCATCTCCGGGTTCGCCGTCGCCGACTCCTCGCGATTGGCTGTGGAAGCCATGGCCTCAGCGTAATGTGAGGATCATGCAGATCCTGCCAGCGATCGCTGTCGACGTAATCTGCATCCTGATTTTCGCCATCCTGGGACGCAGCAGTCACCAGGAGACCACAGACCTGCTGGGCGTCGCGCGTACCGCTTGGCCCTTCCTCGCCGGATGCCTGGCCGGCACGCTGATCGGGCGCACCTGGCGGCACCCAGTCTCGCTCAAATCGGGTGTCGCAGTGTGGTTGGGCACCGTCATTGGCGGGATGATCTTGAGGGTGGTCAGTGGTGCCGGGGTCCAGGTGTCCTTCATCATCGTCGCGAGCTGCGTATTGGCCCTGTTCCTCATCGGCTGGCGGGCCGGGCTACGGCTCATCCAGCACGCCCGCGCCAGGACTTCAGCCGAGACGGCAGACAAACCCGAGGTTGATGCACCCCGGAGAACGCCACATAGCGTTCCGTGAGCTCCGACGGCTTAGAGGTACTGGCCGGTGTTGGAGACGGTGTCGATCGAGCGGCCGGGTTGAGTGCCCTGCTTGGACGAGATGAGCGTCCGGATGAAGACGATCCGTTCGCCCTTCTTGCCCGAAATCTTCGCCCAGTCGTCTGGGTTGGTCGTGTTAGGCAGATCCTCATTCTCGGCAAACTCATCCAGGCAGGCCTGCAGCAGGTGGCCGATCCGCAAGCCTCGTACGGCGGTCTCCAAGAAGTCCTTGATCGCCATCTTCTTGGCCCGGTCGACGATGTTTTGGATCATCGCCCCTGAGTTGAAGTCCTTGAAGTAAAGGACCTCTTTGTCCCCGCCGGCGTAGGTCACCTCAAGGAACTGGTTCTCTTCGGACTCCTCATACATCCGACCGACGGTGCGATCGATCATGGCCTGTACGCACATCTGCGGATCATGATCGAATTCGGCAAGATCTTCTGGATGCAACGGCAGTGTCGGGGTGAGGTACTTGCTGAAGATCTCCCTGGCAGCTTCCGCATCGGGCCGCTCGATCTTGATCTTCACATCCAGGCGTCCGGGTCGCAGGATGGCAGGATCGATCATGTCCTCACGGTTCGAGGCACCAATGATGATCACATTCTCCAGACCCTCCACACCGTCGATCTCACTCAACAGCTGCGGCACGATGGTGTTCTCTACGTCAGAGGACACGCCCGAGCCCCGGGTCCTAAACAGCGAATCCATCTCGTCGAAGAAGACGATCACCGGCATCCCGTCAGTCGCCTTGTCGCGGGCTCGCTGAAAGACCAGCCGAATGTGCCGCTCAGTCTCACCGACGTACTTGTTGAGCAGCTCAGGTCCCTTGATATTGAGGAAGAAGCTGCGTCCTTCCTCGCCGGTTCGCTCGCTGACTTTCTTGGCCAGCGAGTTGGCCACTGCCTTGGCGATCAAGGTCTTGCCACACCCCGGCGGTCCGTAGAGCAGTATGCCCTTGGGCGCCTTGAGCTCATGCTCAGCGAAAAGTTCCTTGTGCAGGAACGGCAGCTCGACGGCATCACGGATCGCCTCGATCTGGCTGCCGAGGCCACCGATTACCGAGTAATCAATATCAGGTACCTCTTCCAAGACCAGCTCTTCGACATCCAGTTTCGGAATCCGCTCGTACGCGAAGTGCACCCGACGGTCGATCAACAAAGAATCCCCCGATCGCAGGTGTTGATCACGAAGCCGGTACGCGAGCCGGACGACGCTTTCCTCATCGCCATGCCCGATCACCAGTGCCCGGTCGCCGCCCTCCAACATCTCCTTCAGCAGCACGACTTCGCCGACCTCATCGAACTCCAGGACCTTTACGACATTCATCGCCTCGTTGACCATCACCTCCTTGCCGGGTGACATTGCCTGAAGATCGACATCAGGACTGACACTGACTCGCATCTTGCGGCCAGAGGTATAGATGTCCGCAGTGTGATCTTCATGTCCGGCAAGGAAGACGGCAAACGTAGCCGGAGGTTGCGCCAGCCGGTCGACCTCGCTTTTCAGCGAGACAATCTGGTCTCGCGCTTCCCGCAGCGTCGCTGCTAGGCGCTCATTATTGGCAGCGGCGGTCCGGGCATCAGAACGGGCATCAGCCAGC
>DATCXA010000597.1:0-2619 GCA_036566085.1 Propionibacteriaceae bacterium | reverse complement strand
CCGTGTCAACGATTGAGGCGCTTCAGGTGCCGCCCGGCCACTTGATCTTGCAGACCATCCGCAGTCATGATCAATTCAATACCACGATCTACGGATTCAGTGATCGTTATCGTGGCATCGAAGGTGGTCGACGAGTGGTGTTCGTCAACCGACGCGACATCGAAGAGCTCGGCTTCACCGACGGCGATGTCGTCGATCTGGTGACTCACTGGGAAGGTGATGATCACATCCGCCGAGCGCCGGACTTCCGAATCGTGGCATACCAAACACCGCGCGGCTCGGCAGCGGCGTATTACCCCGAAACCAACCCGCTGGTTCCGCTGGACTCAACGGCACTCGGAAGCAACACTCCTACCTCCAAGTCGGTCATCATCCGGCTGGAGCGGTCGAAAGCTCCTGCGTCGAAGTCTGCCGGCGACCAGGAGCCGGTTGGGGCAGATGATCATCACAAGAAAGAGGCGCTGCCCTTGTCCTGATCTTCCTCGACTTGCCAGAACGTCCAGACAGGACCGCAGGCCGCCAACCGGGAGGCACTACCGTTTCGTGACATGACTGAACACGCGAAGCAGATATTGATTGATGCATTCGGTCGAGTGCGCGGGCTCGTGATTGACCTCACCGACGACCTGACTGAGGAGATCGCCACCTACCGTCCCGATCCAAGTGCGAACTCGATTGCCTGGCTGATCTGGCACGTCAGCCGCACCCAAGACGATCATGTCGCCGACCTGGCACAAGTGGAGCAGTCGTGGGTGGAATGGCGCGAGAGGTTTGGGCTGCCCTTCAGCAAGTGGGCGACTGGTTACGGGCAGGGTCCGGAGGAAGTGGCGGCTGTCCGGGTGAGCGGAGATCTGCTGGCTGATTATCATCGCGCGGTTCACGAACTAACCCTGCGTTACCTGGAAAGCATTACCGCTGAGGAGTTGGATCGGATTGTCGATACGCGCTGGGATCCGCCGGTGACGGCGGCAGTCAGGCTGGTCAGCGTGATCGGCGACACGATGCAGCATCTCGGTCAGGCTGCCTACGTACGTGGCCTCGCGCAACGCCGGGATAGCGCCTGGCATCAGTCCAGTGCCGCCGATCGCTAACTCAGGCCCGAACGGCGCGAGTAGCAGCATTAGGCTCGGGCGAGTGATTGAGCCGGCTGACGACGACCATGATCGGGATGCCTTCCCAAGACACCGTTTCTACAGTGATCTTGCGGAATGGTGGCCGCTGATCTCCCCGCCCGAGGAGTACGTCGAGGAAGCAGCATTCGCCGCATCTTTGCTGCGCATGGCCGATCCGCCGACTCGTACGGTTCTCGAGCTGGGCAGCGGAGGCGGTAACAACGCCTTCTATCTCAAGCACGAATTCGAGATGACTCTGGTCGATCTGTCAGATGACATGCTGGCCGTCTCCCGCGAGCTCAATCCCGAGTGCGAGCACCTGCAGGGAGATATGCGGACTGTGCGACTCGGGCGCACTTTCGACGCCGTGTTCCTGCATGACGCCATCGATTACATGACAAATGAGGCCGACCTGCGCCAGGCGGTCGCCACTGCGTACGAGCACTGTCGGGTTGGCGGTGTCGCAGTGCTCGTCCCTGACAACATCGCCGAGAATTTCCTGCCTGAGACCGACCACGGCGGCCATGATGCACCAGACGGCCGCGGCGCACGCTACCTGAGCTGGTCCAGCGATCCGAACTCCGACGACACTCGCACCCGCACCGACTACGCCTTCTTGCTGCGCTCCGCCGACGGCGCCGTGACGGTGGCGCATGACACGCATGAATTCGGACTCTTTCCGCGCGCGCTGTGGCTCGATGTTCTTGCCGATGCGGGGTTTCGGCCACGCTCCGTCGCCGAGGTCACCAGCGAAGACCGGCTGCCACGAGAGATCTTTATCGGTACGCGCGTCTAGCTCAGCGCATTCTGAGCTGCTCGCGCATCGCGCTTTGGATCCGCCGCCGTCGTCGTCGCTCGCAGAGGAAAGAACGCCTCGGCTCGCTCCTTCTCCGTGCGGCGGTGCGCGATTCCGACGCTCGCAGCTGTGATGGAGTACCTCCATGACCTCCGCGTACGTCCTGAACGGCCCGAACCTCAACCTGCTTGGGATGCGTGAACCAGAGATCTACGGCAAGGCGACCTTGACCGATGTCGAGCGGTCCTGTTTGGAGGTGGCGGACGAACTCGGCTGGACTCTGGAGTTTCGCCAGACCAACCGTGAAGGTGAGCTGGTCGATTGGATCCAGGAAGCCGGTGCGGCTCAGTCGGCCGGCGATGCCGTCGGTGTGGTGCTGAACGCTGCCGCGTACACCCACACCAGCATTGCGGTACAGGATGCGATCAGTGGTTCAGGTGCTCGGGTGATCGAGGTACACATCTCAAACGTCTATCGCCGGGAATCGTTCCGCCACCTTTCGTACGTCTCGCCCGTCGCGGCCGGAATCATCGTGGGCTTGGGCGTGGCCGGCTACCCGCTAGCGCTGCGCGCCCTCGCCGACTTGTCAGAACTCAGTGACCTATAGCTCAACCGAGTCCTCAGAAGTCAGTGAGGGACAACAGTCCACAGCCCAACGGTGTCATTGATCTTGACGATCGCGTAGAGCCGGTCGCCGACAATTGTCGCATC
>DATCXA010000592.1:0-3855 GCA_036566085.1 Propionibacteriaceae bacterium | reverse complement strand
GTGCACGCCCGGGCGTACGCCAGACTGCGACATCACTACCCCGACGCTCCACTGCAACCGAGTTTGGTCGCCGTTGCGGACAACGCTACGGACGGCAGACTGACCACCGCGCTCGAGACTTTCGGGTTCCAGGATGGGCATTCCGACTGGCGCGACCTCATTGCCCGCGACGACATCGACGTAGTGAGTGTGACCGGCCCTAACTTCATCCATCACGACGTAGCTGTCGCCGCAGTGAAGGCGGGAAAGCACCTGTGGGTGGAAAAGCCGGCAGGACGAAATGCTGCCGAAACCCGAGCGATCCGCGATGCCGTGCGTGCCAGTGGGGTGCAATCCGCGGCGGGTTTCAACTATCGCAACGCACCCGCAATAGACCTGGCGCGGCAGCTGATCATCGACGGCCGCCTTGGCCGGATCAACCACGTCCTCATTCGCCTGCTGGCGGATTATGCGGCTCATCCCGAAGGCGCCCTGACCTGGCGGTTCAAGACGGAGTGGTCCGGTTCGGGCGTGCTTGGCGATCTAGCCAGCCATGGCGTGGACCTGGGCCGCTATCTTGTCGGCGAGATCAGCGAGCTGGTCTGCGACGACGCGATCTTTGTCGCCCAACGTCCTGAGGTCAGCATGGCCGCGTCCCATTTCTCGCGCGGGACGGGCGGCCCAGTGGGAGAGGTTGAAAACGAGGACTACGTCGGAGCCCTGCTGCGCTTTGAGGGAGGCGCACGGGGAATTCTTGAGGCCAGCCGAGTATCAGTGGGGGAGCAGTGCAGGTACGGGGTCGAGGTCCACGGTGATAGAGGCGCTTTGTCTTGGGATTTCCGGCGGATGGGCGAGCTGCAGCTCTGCCTTGATCAGGACTATCAGAACGCCTCGTTCGTGACTCGGTATGTGGCACCTGGTGACGGCGAGTTCGGGTGGTTCCAGCCCGGATCGGGGATTGCCATGGGATACGACGACCTCAAGATCGTAGAGGCCTATCGCCTCGTGCGATCGATAGCGACGGGCGAGCCTCATGGAGCAACTGTCGACGACGCTCTAACAGCGGCCGAGATCACCGAGGCAATGGCTGAGTCGGCCCGGAGCCGACGGTGGGTGACGGTGACGAAGTGAATTTGTTCTGACAAAAGGACGTTTAACCTGTAGAACCGGAGTTCACAGCTTTATGCTTCGTCCATGACAGAAGCGGCCCCGGTGCGCGAGCTCGACATCACCCTCGAGCGCAACTCTCCGGTCCCCCTCTACTATCAGGTTGCGCAAGCAATCGAGCACGCCATCAACACTGGTGCGCTAGCGCCGGGCGATCGCCTCGAGAACGAGCTGTCGCTCACCAGCCGACTTGGCCTCTCACGGCCTACCGCCCGTCAGGCCATTCAGGAGCTGGTCAAGAAGGGCTTGTTGGTACGCAAACGCGGAGTTGGCACCCAGGTCGTACGATCACAATTCCGGCGAACTGAGGCGCTCAGCAGCCTCAACGAGGACATCATTAAGGCTGGCAAGATTCCGAGTACTCGGCTGCTCGAATACTCCGTCGGCCCGCTCGATCAAGACATTCGCGACGCCATCGACGTGGCAGCTGTTTCCGAGTCGGAATTCATCAAGATCAGAAGGCTACGGCTCGCCGATGATGTGCCGCTGGCCATTCTCACGAACTACCTACCGACTCGTTTTGAGATCACCGAAGAGGACATGCAGAGCAAGAGCCTGTACGCCTGCCTGCGGTCACTTGGAGTCAACCTCAAGATCGCCCATCAACAGATTTCGGCCCGGTTGATGACCGATGACGAGGCGGAACTTCTCGATGCTGAGACACCGGCAGCATGCCTCACCGTCGACCGCATCGCATACGACGATGTCGGCCGATTCGTCGAATTCGGCCGCCACATGTATCACGCGGCGCAGTACTCCATCCAGTCCTCGCTCGTGGTCTAGCGCAGGGCACTACCTTGCCCCGCGCTGTGCGGGCCGGCGCCCGTCGCCGGGCGCCGTGCTGAACTTGTCGAAGGGCTCCCGGCGCATAGCCGACCTCCAGTGAGCGCCCAGCTCTAACGCCGTGCACAACCAGCGGTCGCCCAGCGCTTCCAGCCGAAATGCCATGGCCGCTGATCGTTTGCCGATCACTACGTGTGCCGAGACCTCGGCCACCTCGGGATCGGGATGTTGGACGCGTATCGAACGCAGCGCAGCGGGCATGGCGATCAGCCCATGTGTTCGCAGGCTGCGTCGCTGGTACATGCTGATCGCCGCCAACACCTCATCAACCACCCAGCGATTGAGCTGGGCAACCGGACGCTGGCCTACCAACGTCTGAGTGATCGCCAACGCCAGCTTGGCGCTCCACTCTTGGGCATCAGGTAGCCCGCGTCGTGGCCGTGCCGCCCAACGCGCCTTGACTGTGCTCATTCGGACGCCTCGATCGTTGCCAGTCGGCTCGGCACAGTCGATTTCTTGATCAATCAAATCCAGCTGCGGCTGGTTGCGTGGCGGGGGTGACGGCCGCGCCCAGGTGAGGCTGGGCGGTCGGCTGTCGATCAGCCGGGAAACGCTGGGCCGTTTCGACGGAGTTGTGGCTGTTGACATGCAAGCCTCCTAGGCATCCTGAGCGCAGTTATCTGGGCACTCACCAGGCTGACGGATCAGCCGCGCGGTTAACCTCCAGGAGGCCAATCTGTGGAAACCGATTTGAGGCTGTACCTGGCGTGCATGCCAGCACAGCGTGAACATCCCACGCTGCGGGTGCTATCGGAACTCCCCTCACCTCGAGCAGGTGACGCCCGGAGAAGCGTCAGCAGGCTATCAAGATCACGAGCGTTCGATGGCGCGTTTGGGCGGCTCCGGCTCATCCGGCCACTACGCGTGGGCGGTCAATGGAGTGGCGACGCCAGTCCCGTATCGCTGTCGGTCGGCCGCGTCTCACGGAGTTTCGATTGTCAGCTTGAAGTTGTTCCCGTCGATGTTCACCTGACCTGAAGCAGACCGGTAATCGTCGGTCCCGCCGATGATTGCGACTGTGTTCACAAGACTGGAAAGTTTCAGGAGCCCTCGGGTCTGGAGTTGACCGCCGTCGGGGAAGGGCGTGCCTGGGATTCCCGGCAAAATGTATCCGGCTTCACAGAGCCAGTAATCCGGCCTGCGGACACGGACATAGAAAACTGAGTGTTGGCCTCTAAGGCTGGGATCACCGTTGATTTCGGTGATGTCGTCGCTGGAGGCGATCATGTTGCCTAGCTGGTTGTTCTGTGGGGTGACGGCCTTCTGCTCAACTGTTTTAACCTTCAAATTAATGATCGTCGTCGGCATATCTGTTTCCCTGGCTCAGGATCCTCCACGGAGTACCAATGACGAACCGAGAGCCGTGCTCGCGGTCGGCAAACGAAAGTTCGAACGTATGGCCGCCTCGTGTCGGGAGTCAACGGCAGCGCGACGGAGCTGGAGCCTCGGCTTCGCTCAGACTCTCGTAGAAGATCAGCACGCAGATGATCTTGCTCAGCCATGTGCGGCAATGTTTCTCTCGCACCAGCAAACGATCGGCACGACGCCGACCGCCTCATCCGCTTCGCCGTACTGAGTCGGATCGAGATCTTCCATATCTTATTAGAACATCTTTACGATTCTCAGCGCAAGACAACCAGAACGCGGGCTCAGCTTGCCGACTTCATCGGCGACAGCCAGTCGCGAGAAGCCAAGATCTGTTCAGTCCGCTCCGACTGTTCCAGCGGCGGCTTGCCGTCGTCGGATCGGTTGGACACCTCGTCGCGAAGGATCGGGGCGGCCTCCCGCGGCAGCGGCGATCGTGGCAAGGTCCACCCGCGGGACGGGCAGAAAGCCGTATCCCAGGTGCCTTGCTAGCGGCAGTAG
>DATCXA010000590.1:0-2052 GCA_036566085.1 Propionibacteriaceae bacterium | reverse complement strand
CTTCTCGCGGCGCTGGCACGAAGGACTTCGCACCGTCGACTCGGTGCTCGATGTGGAGCAAATCGCGGCCCGCGCGGTTCGACTTGGACCGCATGTGACTGTGGTGCGAATCCCGGAGGGTCTGCACGATCTGACCTTGTCTGCGCCGCACGCTCGCAAACAGGCGCTTGACGAGATCGGTCGGTTCGTCGAGGCGTACGCCAAGCGCCCAATTGCCTTCCCGGATGGGCCTGTTGGAGGCGGTACGCGCACTGATTAGATGAGTGTGTGACTGAGATGCCTCATGTGGTGATTGTTGGCGCCGGCTTCGGGGGGCTATCGGCAACTGACGAGCTGTCCAAGGAAGGGTTCCGGGTAACGCTGCTCGACCGGTTCCCCTACAACACTTTCCAGCCGCTGCTGTATCAGGTGGCCACGGGAGGCCTCAATCCGGGCGATGTCACGTATGCACTGCGCTACTTCGCGGCAGGGCACGAGGGAGTCCGCTTCCGAGTTGCCGAGGTTATCGACATTGATCATGATCAACAGCAAGTGATCTGTGACGATGGTGTTCGGGTCGACTTTGACTACTTGATCATCGGCAACGGCATCACGACGAATCACTTCGGCATTCCGGGCGCCGCCGAATACACGATGTCGATGTACACCCGGGCTGAGGCGCTGCGAGTCCGCGACACGATCTTCGGCAGCCTGGAGATCATTTCTGGTGAGCCGGAAATGAGTACCCACGGATTCACCGTCGTGATCGTCGGTGGCGGCCCAACTGGGGTTGAGATGGCAGGTCAGCTGGCCGAGCTCAAGACCGAAACCATTCCCTCCATCTATCCCGAGATCAATCCCGCGCGCCTCCATGTGGTGCTGGTCGAGATGACCAACTACCTGCTGGCGCCATTTGACGACACTCTGCGGAAGTACGCCTTGCAGGAATTGATCAAGCGCGGCGTGGATGTGCGGCTCAATACCGCAATCACCGAGATTGAGCCGGACCGCGTCGACTTCAAGGACGGCTCATCTATGCCGGTTGATCTTGTGATCTGGGCGGCTGGCGTGTCAGGTGACCCCGCGGTACGGAACTGGGGTCTGCCGATCGGTCGGGCAGGGCGGATCGAGGTCAATGACGACACTCGAGTTGTGGGTGAGGAGCGGATATTTGCTATCGGCGATGCAAGCGTTGCTGTGAACACTCCGCTGCCGCAGCTCGCTCAGCCGGCTATCCAGATGGGCAGGTTTGCTGCCAAGCAAATTGCCCGGTTGCATCGCGGCCTGGAGACGCAGACCTTTCATTACCACGACAAGGGCACCATGGCGACAATCGGACGCGGCGATGCGGTGCTCCAGATGCCAATGGGGCTGAAGCTTACGGGCGTGCCGGCTTGGGTCGGCTGGATCGTGTTGCACATCGCGTACCTGCTGGGTGGGCGTAACCGGGTGCAGACCTTGATCAACCTCGGATCCCGTTACTTTGGGCCCCGGCGCTCGAATGCGATCGTGGGCGATGTGCTGGAAACGCCGAAGCTGCGGGCTATCAAGGCGAGGGAAGAGAAGTCGGCGTAGCGCGCTGAGGCTGTCGAAAGGGTGCGTTCCGCGGGATACCGGTCGCGGTGGCCAGGGCCGGAATCGAACCGGCGACCTTTCACTTTTCAGGCGAACGCTACTACCGACTGAGCTACCTGGCCATTGAGTCGGTGAGATGGATTCATCACCGATTACGCGACCCCGACGGGACTCGAACCCGCGACCTCCGCCGTGACAGGGCGGCGCGCTAACCAACTGCGCCACGGGGCCATCTTTCAAGCTTCCGTTCCAGCTTTGCACCCTTCCGGGCGCCCGCGAAACTATAGCGCAGCACCTGCAGCAGGCGGTAAATGGGCGGATCTGTTGTGCGTTGGCCACGGCAAGATGGCGAGGGCTGGTCACGCTATGGTTGCTGGTGCTACTCAGGTCCCCATCGTCTAGTGGCCTAGGACACCGCCCTTTCAAGGCGGCAGCACGGGTTCGAATCCCGTTGGGGACACAAGGTCAAACCGTCTCTGACCAGGCCTGATACCACCG
>DATCXA010000588.1:0-2484 GCA_036566085.1 Propionibacteriaceae bacterium | reverse complement strand
TCCCCGCTGCCGGCCGAGCAGCACCAGGCGCTGGCCACAACACCCGCTGACGAGTTGCCCGCCCTGCCGTTCCTGCAACCCGACGTCGTCACCAGCTCCGGAGCCGCGTACGCACTGGCCAAGCGAGCCAACATTGTCCGGGTCCAAGCCGCCAGCGTTCAGTGGGGCGACCGCGGCGCCCGCCTTAACTCGATCAGCCCGGGCATCATCATGACCCCGCTGGCCCTCGACGAGCTCAACTCCGGTGCCGGCGAGGGCTACCAGCGGATGATCAAAGCTTCTGCCGCCGGACGGGTCGGCACCCCGGACGAGATTGGAGCCACCGCAGATCCGTTGGGGTGGTTCGTAGTCTGACTGGTCGCCCGAGAGCCTCCGCAGCTCCCTGATGGCCTCATGGCTTAGGACTTCGAGCCGGTACGGCGCTCTAGGGCTTCGATTACGGTTGGGCAGACGTCGATGTTGTAGAGCCTTTCGACGCTTTGCATGCCGCCTGCGCTTTCAGCGTTGATCTCCACGACTTTGCCGCCAATCACATCGATGCCGACGAAGTACATGCCGTCGGCGACAAGTTTGCTGCTCATCGCCTCCACGATGCCGCGTTCCAGGTCACCGATCTGCAGAGGAACCGAACGCCCGCCCACGCTGATGTTGGCCCGCGGGTCGTTACCGGTAGGCACTCGCCGGAAGGCGGCCAGCTTCCCCTTCCGCTGCAGGATTTCTCCCTCGAGCAGGAAGATCCGGGCATCACCGTGCTCGCCGCCGTCGACGAATTGTTGAACAATCGCGTAGCCGTCTTGGAGCACCGCCTCGCTCATCTGCGCAAGATTGGTTTCGGACTCATTGTTGATCATGAACACGTTCCGACCCTTGGCCCCGTACAAAGGCTTCACCACGCAGCGGCCGACCTCGCCGACGAACCGCCCGATCGCATCCGGGTCGCGGGTCACCAGCGATCGCGGCCGGATCTTCTCGGGGAACTCCTCCAGATACAACTTGCTGGTTGCCCGCATCAACGAGACCGGGTCATTCACCACCGTGACCCCTCGAGCCTTCAGCATCTGGCCGAAAACCGCACCCAGCGGACTTGCCCACGGCCGCTGCTGCAAATCCTCGATCGAGTCGTTCCGCAAAAACAACACGTCGAGGCCGTCCAGAACCAACCGTTCAGCCTCGCGGCCCTGAATGCGCGCCATGAAGGTTTCCAGCGTGTCATCTTTATCGAACTCTGCGGCATGGGCTCGAGCCATCAGCTGGCCATTACGTTGCCCCAGTTCCACGTCGCCAAGCCCGACATACCACACCTGATGGCCGCGCTGCGCCGCAGCCCTGGCCAGACGGGTCGTGGTGTACTCATCAATCTCAGTAGCCACATCGTTGACGAAAAAGGCAAGCCTCACCCCGATCCATCTCCCTCATACAAATCGATGACAGATACCCCCGCGCGCAACTTGTCCAACCGCTCACCAGCCCCCGGCACATCCAGCCAGCGTGGACGCACCCACGGTGGCTGCAGCACCTCGCGGTCCAGCGGTTCGAATTCCAGCGGTCTGAGCCGAAGAATGGGGACCGTGCCAAAATCACTTCGTTCGAAGTCCGCCCACGCCTTTGCTGCGTTGACCGGGGTGACGTTGAGCAGCAGAGTCAAACCGCGCTCGATCCCGGTAAGGCGGGCGTCGACATCCAGAGCAGGCGCAAGCTGCTCGGTCGAGGATGTCATCTGACTAATGCCCTCTCCAGTGGGTCAGTCGGTTCGATCGCGGTCGATGTCCGCGTCTGGTGCCGAAGAGAAGAAGTCGTCGGAGTCGAAGCCGATCACCGGGCCGACACCAGGTGGTCCGACTGTGAAATCCACAACCACACGGGCATCGTCAGCTGCGAAGAATTGACTTGGCTGATCTAGAGAAGCGATCTTGTCGTCATCTTCCACGTGAACCTCCTTCAATCGCAGCGGGTAGCGGCCGACCGCCGCTTCCTCAAAGCTCACTTCGATCCACGCCTCTCGCCTGCTGGGCGACAGTTGGCCCCTGGGTGAGAAAGCTGTGGACTTCGTAGGTCGTTATTTCGGGGTCCGGCAGGCCAATTCCGGACAGGCGCGGTTGGATGTCCTCGCGAAAAGTGATTTCGAAATATTGGCGCGATTGCCAAACCTCTGTGACACGAACGCCGTCCAGCGTGCGTCTCGACCACTGAAAGAGGCTTCCGGTCACGCCCGGGCCGCATGGACTGAGCCGCATGCGTTCAAGCAGGTGGTCGAGCTGGCGAAGTGTGGCGCCGACGAAATCCATCACGACAGCAACCACTGCCTCCGAATCGATCGGCTCGGACGCCGGCTCCTGAACAGTACTTTGGACCGCTTCCGTGGGGGAGGCTTGGTCTAGAACAGTCATCTTGGTGGCCTTCCACTCTCGGTTAGACGTTTGGACTTCGGGTCTCCGGTCGTGATACCGAATGTCCCCACGCGCTCCGCCAGCCGTCGGTGCTTCC
>DATCXA010000565.1:0-12214 GCA_036566085.1 Propionibacteriaceae bacterium | reverse complement strand
AGAAGCAGATCCGCGTCAAGTCCAGCCGTAATTTCGTAATGGTCTCGACGCTAGGCCACGCCATCCAGTTCGTGAAGAACGAGGAGACCACCATCCCCGCTGTCCTCCTGTCCGAGGCCCTCGCCCAGGGCGTGGTTCCGGTCGAAGATGACGACCTGCCCCAGGACCCGGCGCTGATGGACAGCGCTCCGGTCGACCCCATGAAGCGCAAGGCGGACCTGAAGGCAGCCATCCAGGCCATCAAGAACCGCAACCACCGAGAAGACTTCGGTGCCACCGGCAACCCCAAGGTCGCGGCGACGGAGAAGTACCTGGGCTGGCATGCCTCGGGCAAGGAGATCGAAGCGGCGATCCAGGAGCTCAATGACGAAGCCGCGGACGCCGGGCTGAAGTAATGACCCCCGGTGAGCTGCTAGCGCTGTTCCGCACGGAAAGCCGCGATCTCCAGTCCCCCTACCTGTGGGAGGACTCGGAGATCTACGGTTACATGAACGCCGCGCAGGAGATGTTCTGCCGCTTTACGGACGGTATCAACGACTCCACTACTTCAGCTACCCAGCTGACAGTCACCACCGGGACTCCTACGGTGGACTTGGACCCCTCGCTCCGCCGTATTCGCCAGGCACGCCTGCTGAGTACGAACCAGTTCCTGACCATCCTCAACCCCGAGGACGTGGAGCTGGGGAATTTCGTCTATGACGACTACGGTATCCAGCGCAGTTCAGGAATCGACCTGACTGCGACTGGCACGCCCCGTTATTTGATTACTGGCATGGATGACACCACTGCCCGTCTATCGCCGATCCCGATCGAAGACGACACCATTTCTATGGTCGTGCAGCGGCTGCCCTTGGTTATGGTAGAGGGGGCCTCCGACGACCTGGAGGTGGCCGAGCGCCACCACCGATATCTGTTGTGGTGGATGCAGCACCTGGCTCATCTCAAGCAGGATGCAGAAGCCTACGACCGCGCCCGGAGCCAGATGTTCAGGGACATGTTCCAAGCCTATTGTGCCCAGGTCTACGCGGAGCAGCTTCGCATGCAGCATAAATACCGCAACATGGCCTACGGGGGCATCTAATGGCTATTATCTTCGCTACTCAAACCAGCGACGGACTGCCGCTTAATTTCCCCCTAGTGCGTGGTACTCGCTGGGAGGATTCTTTCCAACTGGTTGACCAGGTCACGGGGACCCCCGTGGATCTGACGGGTATCATTGGCTTGACTATGCGCGCCCGCCTGACGATTAGTTCGCCCATTCTCCTCGAGCTGTCCACTGATAATGGACGCCTGATCGTTACTACCGCGGCAACTGGATCGGTTGATATCCAAGTGGATTCAGCTGACACCCTCCTGTTTCCCGAAAATTCCCATCGGAAGGCTAAATATGTCTATGATGTGGTTATTGAGAGGGCGGTCGGAGAATTTGAACCCGCTATCGGTGGTAAAATCATCGTTATTCCCCAAGTTACGCGCCCCTGGGGCACAACCTAACAGAGATAGCCATGTCCGCTTCCAATGCCTTTGAGACCGATCTGCTCAAGCTGATCTTCAACAACATCACGCTCGCCAACATCGGCGATGCGACGGGCTTGGTCGGCTCGACCTCTGCCGGTAGCCTCTACATCGGTTTGCATACCGCCGATCCTGGCGAAGCTGGCGACCAGTCCACGTCGGAAGCGGCCTACACCAGCTATGCCCGCGTGGCCGTCGCACGCACTACGGGCGGGTTCACGGTTTCGGGCAACTCGGTCTCCAATGCCGCCTCCGTGGCATTCCCGGCTTGCACCGGCGGTTCTGCCACCGTCACCTACTTCTCGATCGGCACCGCGTCCAGCGGCACGGGCCACCTGCTGCTCTCCGGCGCGCTGACCTCGCCGTCGTCGCTGGCAGTCTCCAACGGCATCACGCCCAGCTTCGCCATCGGGGCGCTGACCGCCACGGCCGAGTAATTCAACGTGGCCGCTGATCCGTATTTCAGCAATGTTGTGTCGCTGCTCCATTTCGACGGGGCGAACAACAGCACCACCTTCAACGATGTAGTCGGTACGCCTTGGGCGGCGTCCGGAAACGCAAAATTAGATACAAACTCACCGATCTTAGGCACCGCATCCGGAGTGTTCGATGGCTCCGGGGACTTCATTACCCTAACGGGCCGAAGCGATGCTGATTTCAGGATAGATGCAGACTACACAATCGAGGCGTGGCTCAGGCCCGATGTCAATACGTCAATCAGGATTATTGCCTCAAAGAGGGCGATAGCGTCCAACTCAAACGAGTGGTCGTTCTTCATCGGCGCCACCGGGAAGTTATCAATAGTCGTGTGGGGCGCGACAGGCGTTCCGATTGTTCTGAATCTCGTTGGCGCAACGACCATAACGACAGGGGTCAACCACCATGTCGCTGTAACGCGGGATGGAACAACCTGGCGGTTGTTTGTTGATGGTGTACTGGATGCGACCGCAACGGAATCAGCAGCGCCCAACGTTGCCACTTATGGCGTGGTCATCGGCCGCGATGTCACCAACACGTCGCGGGACTTCGACGGCCACATCGACGAGGTTCGCTTCACCAAGGGCGTCGCTCGGTACACCGCAACCTTCACACCGCCGACAGATGCGTTCCCGGATGGGAACCTTGAGGGCGCGGCAACCCTGTCTTTTCTCGCGTCCGCGTCCGGCATCCTTGGAGGGGCGGGTGCGGTAGCGGGTGCGGCGACGCTCGCGCTGTCCACTGCCGGCTCGCTCAAGGGCGCTGGCACGCTGCAAGGCGCTTCTGCACTGACGCTTTCGCCCACCGGCAGCTTGAAGGGCGCTGCACCGCTCTCGGGCACCAGCAGCCTGACCCTGAGCGCCAGCGCAACCCCGAAAGGCACGGCCGGGCTCGTCGGCACCAGCACGATCGCATTCACACCCTCGGGCACTGCACGGGGCGCGGGCACGCTGGCGGGTGCGACTTCGCTGCTGCTGACGCCATCGGGCAGCCTGATCGGCACGGGTTCACTGGTCGGTTCATCGGCCATGACCTTCGCGGCGGACGGTTCGCTGCTGGGCGAGGGATCGCTGTCGGGCGCGGCCAGCTTTTCGCTGGCATCGTCGGGCGTGCTGCTGGGTAGCGGCGCGCTCAACGGCGCGACCTCGATCACCTTCACCGCGTCGGCCTCGCCGACCGAATCCGATCCTGGCGCCATGCTGGGCGCAGCCGGCATTACGTTCACCGCCAGCGGCACGCTCACCGCCGAGGCTTCGCTGTCCGGTGCCGCCACCCTTGCCCTGTCCACCAGCGGCGTGCTGGCGGGCTCCACTGCACTGGCAGGCTCCTCCACCGCGCTCGCCCTGTCCACGTCGGCCAGCCTGCAAGGCACGGCCGGGCTCGTGGGCAATGCAGACATCGCCTTCAACACCGAAGCCACGCTGCTCGGCGCCGGCGCGTTGCAGGGCGAAGCGGGCATCACGTTCACCGCACACCTCACCCTGTTCGGCACCGATAGCCGCCGCCCCCCATTGATTGCCAGTCGACCCGATAGTTGGGCTGACGGTGCGGTAATTCGCCCTGGAACGGCCGTATTAATCGCGGAACAAGAGAGTCAGGATATCTTTGTCGCGGAAAGGCAAACTGATCAATTAGATGTGGCTGCTCGCCCAGCCCATACTATCCCGGTGGCGGAGCGATAAGCTTGGTATAATTTGAAGGGCGATTGACGCCAAAGGAGACGTCGTTGGTCGCCAGGATTATCGAGCTTTTTGACTGGTTAGGAACTGTAGGAGGGGCTTTAGCCTCAATTGCGACACTAATGGTTACTCTGGGCTTCAGTAAATGGGGTTGGCCTCGCGTTCGCTCAGCGGCGAGCGCCTCAGCGCGCTTTTTTAAGGGCGTCGCCGCCATCGGCGACCTCCAGGAAACTGTAAGCAAGATCCATAAAGAAGTCGTTCCTAATGGCGGGGGCTCTCTCCGAGACGTGGTAAACCGGACAGAAATGGCGCTGACGGTATTTATCAACTCCAGCCGCGCTCAGTGGGACGGAATGGGGATGTTCGGGATCTTTGAAGCACTCCCCTCGGGGGAGTTTAGTTATGTGAACGGGGTCCTCCAAAAATGGACTAACCGTTCTGAGCTCAGTTTCAAAGGGCATGGCTGGGTCAACAGTATTGCTGCGTCCGACCGTGAAGCAGTGCGACAGGAGTGGGAGTCCTGCACCGACGACATTCGAGAATTCAACATGGAATTCAACATGCGCCGCGCTGATGGCTTCGAATTCCCCGTTATGTGGAACGCCACACCGGTTACTAACCGTAGTGGCGGGCCAATCGTGAAGTGGGTAGGCGTAGTCCGCCGCCTTAATCAACCAGGAGAGTCCAGTGCTGCGCCTCATTGATCGCATCAAGAAGCTTGCCAGTGAATACCAGGAGATTGTTTTCTGGCTGCCGCCGGCGCTCGTTTTATTGTTTATTGCCTTCAAACAGCTACCGATCCTAGACCCCCACAGCAGCATCGACGGCTTTGGCCAGCTCTACGCCATGCTGATGAACCTCGCGGGTGGCATCGTGGTCTGCTTCAGCGCTTGGCTTACCAAGCGCGCCTACCTCGGGGTGTGGTCGGACGAGGATCTATTGCAGGCCCAGACCTTCCTGGTCAGCGCCGCAATGACGCCGGGCGAGAAGTTCGCCCTCCTCGCCGCCGTTGGCCTTGACCTAGTGAAGTGGATCCTATGCTTCGTTTTCTGGTATGTGGTTGTCTTCTCCTGACGGGTTGCGCCGCGCTCCCTGGCGCTGCCCCCCAGCCGGAACTCGCTAGCTGCCCACAAGCGGCTATTACCTACCTGCAGAAGGCAGAGACGTACGCCCGCTGCCTGTCCACGATCGGCTGTACGGTCGATTTCCAGGCCACGAAGGAGCGGGATCTTGCCAAAGCCCGCGCAGAAGTGGCATGCGCGGAGTAATCCTGGGCCTGCTCCTAGTCCTTTGTGGAGCTGTCATGGCCTCGCCGACTAATGTCTCCCAGCGTGGAGTCGACCTAGTCGTTAAGTGGGAAGTCGGCGGCCCTAAGACCTACACCAAGAAGTATCAGATGCCTATCTGGCCAGGGAACTCCGCCAGCGGCGTGACGATCGGCATCGGATATGACCTCGGTCATAACTCAGAAGAACAAATTCTTCGTGATTGGCGCGACCACCCGCACCGAGGCTATCTCGCCGCGATGTCCGGATTCAAGGGGCAGAGCGCAGGAAACCTAGCTAAGCGCCGCAGCTGGATTATGACCCCCCTGCCGTTGGCTATGGATGTCCTGCGCGACCCGACTCTGATCCGATACACGAATATTGCCCTGCGCGCCTTCCCTGGCCTGGAAGATATGCCGCAGCCCGTCATAGATGCCCTCGTGGACCTGGTCTACAACCGGGGCGGTAACATGCTGGGTAGCGCGCGCCTCGAGATGCGAACCATTCGAGACGTCTGTATTCCTGCCAAAGACTCCCAGTGCGTGGCCGACCAGCTGCGGGTAATGAAGCGGATTTGGCGAAATGCCAAGTTAGGTAAAGGTCTGATGGCTCGACGCGAAGACGAGGCTCGATTGATCGAGTCATGATCCGGTGGCTGGCCCGCACTACCTTAGGAGTGATTCTCCTGATCCTTGTATACTTAGCCTACTTCGCGACGTATATTACTGTTCGATTCCCCTTGGAGAAACGGTATGAGCCAGTGGCGCAAGAACCTGTATCTGACCAAAGCCGACGCCGTGGAGCTGGGCATGACCCACGAAGGCACGCTATTTGGCCTACCGGTATACTTAGGCGAAGTGGACAACCCGGAGCAGTTCCTGGCAATCCCCAAGATTCCGGTGCTGGTTCTTTGGACGGTACTATGCAGTAAGCTGTTCGACTTCTTCGCTATGTTCTGCCACCCAGATACGGAGATCATCACCCCCGTGGTAGTTGGTGATCAGCTGTGACCGATCCCGTCCCGCTCTACAAACAGCCTAAGTTCCTGCTTACCGCTGGGACGATTGCGATACTGACTGGGCTTCTGGTGTGGGCGTTGATCGCGCCCGATCAATACCTAGACGCCGTCAAGTTCCTCGCCGGCGCCTATCTGGGTAGCCCGGCCTGATGCTCAACTTCGTTTTCCCTCCCTGGGCACGGGTTGCCCTGATGCTGCTGGTTTTCGGTGCCGGCTACTGGACCCGTGGTTCGATCGAAGCTAGGAAAGAGGTGCACGAGCTGAAATACCAAGTGAAGCAGGCGGACAAGGTCGACGAGACCGTTGCCGACAAGCTTCGTAATGAAGCCCGCGCTGATGCTCAGCTCTCCGCGGCCCAGCGCAAGAACCAGGATGCAGCCAAACATGACCCCTCGTACAACGACTATCTTGATAGCCCTCTGCCTAAGCAGTCTCTTGAGTTCCTGCGCGACGCAGAGGCTGTCGATCCAAGCCCTGACGGTGCAAAGGCCCGGGTGCGACCTGACCGCAGCTCGGACTAACGGCGAGCTGCAGGACTGCGCCGCGGTCAACCGGCTGGAGCTGAAGAAGGCCAATGCCGACAAGGCCCGGATTCAGGAGCTGATCCAGCCAAAGCATTGGTGGGAAAAGCTTTTTTTCTGGAAGTAACCCGCCGGCGTTCTATAATGCAAGTATGAGCAAGCGGGTTACTGACAACGAGCTGCAGCGCCTGGAGGGGTGGCCGCAGGGTATCGATAACCTCTCCCAAGAGACGGCCCTCCCAATGGGTAAGGCCGGCCGCGGCGGCGTCGTTACTGGCAGCCTGCGAGAGGCCGAGAACCTGGACCTGGACAACGAGGGGCACCCCTCTCGCCGCCCCGGCTACTCACAGGTCGAAGCCCTCCCCGACCTGCACTCGTTGTGGGCTAACAAGCGCTTCCCCCTCATGTTTGCCGTCTATAACGGCAATCTAGTGGCGTTCGATGAGGACGAGGTACGCACCACGGTCGTGGCCCTAGTCTCCCGTTCGTCGAAGATGAGCTACGACTACGACGCCGGCTGGGTCTACTATACCAATGGCTTCGACAGCGGCCGGGTGAACGTGAGCCTGGACCGTCAGCCCTGGGCCATCCAGGCACCCATCGGCCAGCCTCTGGCCGATCCGACCGCCGGCACTGGCGGCCTACCTGGCGGGGTGTACCAGGTGGCTATCACTTATCTCGACGCAGACGGCCGCGAGAGCGGCTCCACGCTCGCCACAGAGGTCGAGATCGCTGATGGTGAGGGCATTGCCCTGACGGCTATCCCGCAGCCCTCAGACGCGTCTGTGACGTCTGTGAGGGTCTATGCTTCTAAGGCCAATGGCGAAGAGCTCCGCTACGTCCGTGACCTGGCCGTGGGGATGACCAGTACGGCGATCGCTGTGCACCAGCCAGGCAAGGTCCTGGCGACGCAGTTCCAGGAAGCCATGCCCCCCGGCCAGATCGTCCGGCTGTACAAAGGCTACATGCTAGTCGCCCGCGGCAAGGTCCTTTATGTCTCTGGCGCCGAGCACTACGGCCAGGCCGTGCTGCACAACAGCTACGTCAGCTTTAACGAGGACATCTCCCTGGTGGAGGGAGTTCACGTCGATGGCTCGCCGGGCATGTTTCTGGCCGCTGGCAAGCGCACGTACTACCTAGCAGGGGACACCCCCGACCAGTGGCGCCGCGCCATCGCCCATCCGCATGGCGCAGTACCAGGTAGCTCGGTTCTGGTAGACGCCACGGTCCTGGGCCTGGAGACCGCCGGCGACGTCCCGTTCTGGCTTGGTGACGATGGCCAGTTCGTGATTGGCACCCCCGCCGGACGTGTGCAGCCGCTGCATGCGGAGCGCTACGCGGCCCCCTCGGAAGTAGAGTCAGCAGCGGTGATGTTCCGCGAGGCGGGCGGTCTTCGTCATTTGATTGCCACCCTGCAGGGCGGGGTATCGAACTCCTTGGCCGTAGGCGACCGAGCCGAAGCGGAGGTCTGGCGCAATGGCGTTCGGATTAGCTGATGCCAAGGCTCGCCTGGCGACCTGCTCAAAGTGCCCTGAGTTCGCCCCCGGCCCCATGCGTAATTTAGCCTATTGCCGCCTATGTCGTTGTATAATCAACGCCAAGGTGCTGCTGCCGGCATCGACTTGTCCCCTTGATAAATGGCCTAAACCGGAATCCACCTGATGAACCTAATGGCAAAGCACCGTGCCGAGGCCCTTCGCCGCCTCCGTAGCGGTCAGTACGAAGTCTCGAAGAACGGCGCGATTCTGGTCCCCGCACTGGGATTGTCTTTTGCTGGCCATTGGGAAACCCAGATTGGCGACGCCCCCTGGGAAGTCGACCCGAATATCGTGGTCGATGAAGGTATCCTCCATATTCTCGACGTAGCCCTGGACCAGGGCGCCGCGAACTCGGCGTTTTACATTGCGCCGTTCGGTGGCTCAGTTACCCCCGTGAATACCTGGACGGCCGCGAACTTCACCGCTAACTCTACTGAGTTCACAAACTACACCGAGAGCACGCGCGTAGCTTGGGCGAACGATGGTGCCGCGGCCAACGCTATTGGCAACTCGACTACCCCTGCGACGTTTACGATTGGCACCGGCGGTGGCACCATCCGCGGCGCCGCCCTGATCTCGGCGTCGGCCAAGAGCGCGACGAGCGGCAAGCTGGTCGCTGCCGCGCGCTTCTCGGCAGATAAGGTAATGGCCGCGGCCGAAGAGCTGCGCGTCAAGTACATCATCTCCGGCACGTCGAGCTAAAGAGTGGCCGGTCGGTTCGACCGGTGGCGGCGTCTGAGGGGAGATAAAGATCGCCCCGACCTGGTGAAAGAGGGAGAGAAGATGCTCGGTTATCTAGCCGAGCAGCGCCGTATTTCCGGGGTTAAGTCCCAGGTTATTCATCGCCGGATGCCCGATGGCTCTGTCGTACGAGCCCAGTTCGTAGGCGACCAGCCGATGATTGAAATCACCACGGCGCAAGCGGGCGGCCAACTAGAGGAAGTAATTCACCTGTTTGTTAGTTCTTCTGACGGGCTCCACATCTTCGATCTCGGATCCAAGAAGGAAGTACAGCTTATTACAGGTCTGGGCGACTATAACGTCCACGCCGTGACCGGCACTGGGAAGATCGCGTATCTATCGAACGATAACTCCACGGGGCAGCTAATTGTGGTCCGGGCGGATATCTCGGCCCTGGATGCATTCGGGTTTATATACACAGTAAAAACGCCAGATTCCCCCAGTAGCAATCCTCCGATAGATGGCTACGCTACTGCCGCAGACGCCGGGCTGATCAGCGTTAGTCCCGATGGAAAACTAGCCCTGGTCCACTTCGGCGGGTCCATGACAACTACCGGTATTATTCGTGAAGGCGTTGGCGGGATCCTTCTCATTGACACGGAGACGTTAGAGCCGGTACGGCCTCCAATTCGCATGACATTCAAGCCCGCCCCCGTGGCCTGGGCACCCGACAGCTCGAAGTTCTATATTGCTTGTAGCCAGCCCGATGATGTGGGGGACAGCCCAACTAATTCCCGCCTCCAGGCGTTAACGGAGTCTGAGCAAGACTATGTGGCGGCGTTTTCATCCGACGGCGATCTTATCTCCTCTACGCCCGTGGCTGCTTGGACGGTTCCCCCCGATTCTGGTTTCTCCCGCCTTACCCGGGCCATGGCCGCCGATGCCGAGCGGGTTTTCTTAAGCATTATCCCTGATCCAGCGGACCCCCAGCCGCCGCGCCTAGTGGTACTGGACGCTGACAGCCTGGCAGTGAAGAGCTCGCTGGCCTTAGACACAATCGACCCGGACGATGCTCCTACAGTTATTTGCCTCTCTCGCAGCGGATCTACGATTACACTGTCCTACGCGGACCGCGTGGCTGAAGTATCTATCGATTCAGGGGATTCTATGGAGGTAGAGTTCTTCTCTACCCACGAGTTTTTCATTACCTATGCCCCTACCCGCGCCGATGCCGTTGAAGTGCTTCAGCTGGGGCCAGAAAGTAGCATCGGCGCTAAGCCAGATAATCGCCGGTTTCACTACGCCCAGGACACGGGAGTTAGGATTGTACGGGGTTATAATGACATGGAACTAGATAGCGGGGGCAGCCCTAAACCCTCGTATACCCTAGATCTGGATGAAGCAGCCCCCGGGCACTCATTCAAAACCGACTTCTGCCTGGCCGTTGTAGGCACCCGCCCTTTGAGTAAGTCCAAATGACAGTTCGTGTTTCCACAAATTTCAAGCAGCGGATCCTGGGCACGGAGTCTTTCGCCTCTATATTTGGTGGCGGCCGAGTACTTATCTACACTGGGGGGCAACCCGACACCGCCGATCACCCCGTCCAGGGTACGCTGCTGGCCCAGATTACCAATGGTGGGCTTCCATGGCAGCCTAACGGCGCGGCCGGCGGACTAAATTTCACCCTATCCGGGTCGTATGCGGTTAATGACCCTACCCAGAGCTGGAAGCTCATCGCCGAGGCGGCCGGCACCGCTGGGTGGTTCCGGCTGGTCGGCAAAGCCACTGATAATGGACAGTTTTCTCCGGCAGCCCCGCGTTTAGATGGTATTATTGGCTTATCTGGGGCCGTAGATCTCCGATTGGAAAATATCCTTTTTTCCGTTGGGTATACGCTTCCAGTTCAGCAGTTTGTTTTCACCCTCCCATCGGTTACTGGATCCTAACATGACTATCAAAGCTTCCGTCGCATTGCGCAATGGCCTGTTGCAGGGCAGTTCTGTCAAGGAACAGCTCGACGGCGGCTTTATCTATATCTACGCAGGCGCAGAGCCCGCAGACGCGGATACTGCGCTGGACATGGTGTCTACTCATACTCAGTTGGCCAAGATCGCGGCCGATGCCGTACCGGCTGATTCGGGGGTCACTGGGTTGACCTTCGCCGCGTCCGCCAGCAATGGCGCTATCGCCAAGGCTACCGCGGAAACCTGGGCGGCCAAGATCAACTTCGTCGGCAAGGACTCGGCGCAGGCCGGCGTCGGCCCGCTGACTGCAGTGTTCTTCCGCTTCTGTAAGGCAGCCGACAATGGCCAGGCCATCGGCGACACCACTACGCCGCGTATACAGGGCTCTGTCGCTACCAGCGGCGGTGACATGACGCTAACCTCGGTGTCGCTGGATGACAACGGCTCTAACACCGTCGGCCTATCGACCTTTGAGGTCCGTCAGCCGGCGTCCTAATGCTTATCAAGTCGCCCATCGTCACGGTGATCCCTGGGACCCCCGGACAGGTGGGCCGGGAAGCGCAATATACTTGCGCCGACCTGCCTCCGCCCATGTTGGGTGGGGCGACAGATGGTGTTCCTTCGGACCCGTCTTTGCCTGCACCTGACCCCTCGAATCCTCCGAATGGCACGCAGATTGTCCTGGAGTATCTCGATGGTGGCGCGGAACTGTCCAAGGCGCCGGCACCTAGCGGATTCTACTGCTCGGTGTTGCAAGGGACTTTAATTTTGTCAAACCCAAACGACCCATTCGACACCATTACGCTGACCAACCCCATTATCTGCGCGGAGCAGTGACATGGGTGACTACGTACAGACCTTTAAGCACCTGGAAGGTACGCCGTATGAATACACGGTAACCTTGACATACGGCGACTTCCGCAATGGCATCCCCGTGGATCTGAAGTCGATCTGCTATGACTATCCGGCAGTCGAGGAGATAGCTGCTACATCAGAGCAGACCATCACCGACAACCAGTATGGGTGGAACAGCAGCGCGCACTCCGTAGTTAGTCACGCCGGTGACCTGTACACGCAGTTTGACGTCCCGGCTTGCATCGGCGTGGTATGCGGCTTGGCGCCGGCGCACAAGGGCAGCGACCCTCGCGACGTGGACCACGCTTTCTACTGCTATAAAAGCGCCGGTAAGGAAGTGTGGGTGGTACAGGAACGCGGCGTAGCCAAGACCGCGCCTGTCGTACGCGATCCCGATACTGACGTATTCCGTATCGAGCGTCGCGGTAGCACCGTGCGGTATTTCTTCAATGGCAAGACGAAGTACGTGTCGACGCTGCCGAGCGTTGGCGGTCAGGTTGTTGTGGCGTGCATGTACGCCGCACAGGACGGGGTGAACTGATGACTACGCGTGTCGTTCGCGGTACGACATACGCCTTGCCACCGGACCCGGTCGGGGATGCCAATTTCTACTGGGGGGTAGACGGCCTGATTGCGGACGGTAAGATCGTTTTGCTTGGGCTGTGGGCTGACCAAGACGCGTATGTTGCGGTGTCCGAAGA
>DATCXA010000557.1:0-3643 GCA_036566085.1 Propionibacteriaceae bacterium | reverse complement strand
GCCCGAGAGGTGGTCGACGCTCGCGACCTCCTTCGCTGTGGTGATCGGGTCACGTTCGACGACCAAGCAGATGCCGCTGGCGACCCGGAGATTGCGGGTCGCCTCCGCGGCGGCGGTGAGCGCAACGAAGAGGTCGTATGTACGCCAGTACTTGGGCGGCAACGGCCGCCCGGGCGCGCGGTCGGTCTCCGCGGCCGGGATATGGGTGTGCTCAGCGAAGTAGATGGCGCCGTAGCCGCGCTCCTCCGCTATCCGGGCGACGTCGCCCGGCCGCATGCCGTCGAAGGTGGGAAAGTATCCGAGACCGAATTCCATACCCAAGATCTACCCGGCACGCCCGCCTTCCACCACGCGCGCCAGAACTTTCACCGGCGTCGGCACGGTGGCCACATGAACGACGATCTGGGCCGGCGGGCATGCGGCCCTTCAGAACTGCCTCGGAGGGATTGCTCTGGGCTGCCGAGAGCTTCACGTGGATGGAATGCTTCCTGCTCTCCGATGTTCTTGTATCAAGAAGTCAACAGTCAACGATCGGAGGTTCCGAGATGTTGATTCGTCAGGTCGAGCTGCCTGTTTCGGACGCGGTCCAGGCGGCCCGCTTCTACGGTGACGTCCTCGGCCTGCCAACCCGCACGGACGGCGGTGTCGTGCAAGTCGAGGTTGGGCCGTCAGTGCTGCTGCTCCATCCCGGTCCGGTGCAGCCGGGTGCGTATCACGTCGCCATCACCGTTCCCAAAGACCGCTTCACTGAGGCAAAGGCCTGGCTCCAGAAGCGCGTTTCACTTCTGGAGCGGGACGGGTTAGATGAGTTCGCGCTGGGGGCGCCGTGGAACTCCCAGTCCCTCTACTACGCCGGGCCGGATGGGATTTTGCTCGAACTGATCGCCCGACACGACCTGGCGGCGTCGTCGTCGGGCCGATTCACCAGCGCCGACTTGTTGCGGATCAGTGAGATCGGCCTTGCCGTGCCGGATGTGCCCGCGGCGGTTGCAAGTCTTCAGAACGCGTTCGGACTCCCAATCTTCGGCACCGCTTCCTCAGAGTTCACCCCGCTCGGCGATCCCGACGGGCTCCTGATCGTGGTCCGGCAAGGCCGACCCTGGTTCCCCACTACGACTATCAGGCCGTCGCTGGGCGCCATTGCTGTCAGCGTCGAGCTGCCAAGAGGCGGGAAGTCGTTGGCGTTGACCATGAACTGCCAAGTCAGGGCGGTGTAACGGTTTCGGTCCCCGACACGTAGCGGCGACGGCCTGATTGCCACTCGTCGTGCATGTCGGCCAAGATCGCGCCGGGCGACGCCGTCGATTGTCAGCCACCGTCACAAGCTTGCTGTCATGGTCATTCCGACAAGGTCTCGACAAGGCCGGCGAAATGTCCTCTCTGATGGAAGGCTAGTGGACCGTGACCTTAGCTCTCCGGCGTGCCCTACTTGGCTTGAGCTGTGTGATAGCCGTGATCACCGCCTCCCTGGCCCTCGCGCTGCCGGCTGAGGCTGCGACGTTCACGACCCGGTGCGTGGTGGCCCGCGAAATGCGGATCTACCACACGTCCACCTCATCCAAGCCCGGCCGAACCAAGCTCCACTTTGGCACCACGATCTACACCGACAAGAACAACCACCACCGCTACCGCGCCTGGTGGTGGACGCTGAGTGAGGGTTGGCACCGAGGCTGGATATCGGCCAACCCGAAGTACACCGACCGCCGAGCCTGCGGCCAGATCACCTGAGGCGTACCATCCCCGCGAGAGTCGGTGGTGCTTCCGGACAATCCTGAGCCAAAGGACTTTACCTCCCTAAGGGTGTAATGTAGCCGCCCTTAGGGTGGTGGAGTTGTGGATGGAATGGATCCTCACCTGAGGAAGGTGCTCGCCCGTACGGGGTGCGCGCACAAAGGTGGTCTTGTCGCCAAGATCACTTCCGCATGCGAATCGAAGGAGGAGAAATGAACCGTGGAATCATTGGGCTCATCATTGGCGTCCTGGTCATCATCATTTTGGTGATAGTGATCCTGCAACTGACCTAGCCCAGCCGGGCCGCCACGCGGCCAGGTTGCGGAAATTCAGTTGTTCGAGTCTTGTCGGTGCCTGGCTGACCGTTCGCGCTCAAGCTCGCTGGATCGACATAGTTGCTATCGATACCGAGGAGCAAGCCCTGACGGGCAGCCACACCGGCAATACGACGCGGGGTGACACTCTGACCGCCTTGGCGTGGGTGCCGCCAATGCCCGACACGTGGTCCAGGCGTACGGGCTCACCGAGTACTGCCGGAGCGGCAACACTGCTGGTCGGTCCGTAACTCGCGACAGGACGGTAGGTGGGTTAGCGCTGGGCTTGCTGGACCCGGCCGAGGAAGTCGAGCACCCGACGGGTGAGGAGCGCAGTGGCCTCCGGATCGTACGACGGCAACGAGCTGTCGGCGAAGTAGTGCTGATCACCGGGGTAGAGGAACAACTCGGCGTTGTCGACGGTTGCGACGATCTCCCGAGCCGCGTCAAGGTCGCCCTCCCCGACGAAGATCGGGTCCGCGTCCATGCCGTGGATTTGGACGGGGACTCCGTCGGGCCACGGGCCGAAGGCCCAGCCGCCGGTGATCGGAATGCAGGAGTAGAACAGCAACGCGCCGCGAGCCCCGGGCCGGGTTTGCGCGAGCTTCTGAGCCGACATCTCCCCGAGCGAGAACCCGGCGTAGACGAGGTCGCTTGGCAGGTCGTCGGCGCTGCGAACGTTCCGCTCCAGGATCTGGTCGAATCCGATCTCCCCGGCGTAGGCCATGCCCTCCTCCAGCGTGGCGAACCGACGACCGTCGTAGAAGTCGGGGACGACCACTGTGTGACCGGCTGCCCGCAGCTCGTCAGCGAATGAGCGCACCCCTTCGGTCAGGCCCTGAGCGTGGTGGAACAACAGAACGTCGGTCATCTGACTCCGTCGGTCGAGATCGAAAGATCGCGCTCACCTTACGCCCGCGGCTCGCGCGGCCTCCGCACCTGATTGACCGCCGCGGTGAGAAGCGGGCGAGCACCACGCACCCGGAGATCCGACATGCGTCCGCAGGATTGATTGCATCAGGGCGCGCGTTCTCGGCAGGACGGTGGCGCTTCGGGCTTGGAGGAACTGTCGGTACGACGGAGTCTCAGCCGTACCGAAGGAAGCACTAGTCGAGAGGCCCTTTAGCGTCGAATTCGGCAATGAGATTAGTGCAGGCTTCCAGTGCTTGGCCGGCGCATCGCTCGGTGAATTGGGTCAGGAGTTTGCGGCCTTGCGCATTGCCTGCCTGGATGTGTTCGACCGCCTCACGTTGGATGTCGGGGAGTTCCTCGGCCCAGCGTTGCTGTAGCGGGTCGAACGCTTGGCGCACCTGGGGCTGCCGGTCGTTGAACATCCAGGCTCGCTCGTCTCCTTTGACGTGGTCGAGGAGTTTTTGGAATTGCCACCAGTAGGACTGCGCGTCGTAGTTAGCCGTTGCTACGTCCTCGGGCCGCTCGGCAACGGTCGCAGCTGGGAGAGCCACGCCATTCGGCACGCTGGCGGCTGCGGGGAAGATCGGGAGGTAGACGCTCGTGCATGGTGTGACGGCCGCCCACCACAAGTGTGGGAGCTGGTCGGGAGTGTCGGGCATCAGCATGATCGCGGAGCTGGCGGTGTT
>DATCXA010000533.1:0-4118 GCA_036566085.1 Propionibacteriaceae bacterium | reverse complement strand
CCGCCACGAGCTCGCGCTCGCCGGCGGATGGATCGATCTCCCGTTCTTCGACGGCGCCGCCATGACGGAGCGCCTGTCGGACCTCGAGGAGATCCTCGACGTGTTCGAGGATGCGGCTCTGGCCGAGCCGGACATGCTGCCGTTACCGACGCTCGCCTGCAGCAGTTCCGAGCTCCGGCGCGCGCACCCGGGTGGGGGCCCCGAATTCTCCCTGACTTCTGAGCAGTGGAAGCCGTTCGCGGACAATGTCATGATGGCGGCGGAACGGGTAAGGGCCAGAGGGCTCGAGCCGACCTTTCACCACCACGCCTGCACCTACGTCGAGACGCCAGACGAGATCGACGAGCTGCTGAGCCGCACCGATGTCGGCCTCACCTTCGACACCGGCCACCTCCTCCTGGGCGGCGGGGATCCACTGACCGGGTGGCGACGCTGGGCGGACCGGATCAACCACTTGCACCTCAAGGATGCGCGCGGGTCGGTGCTGCGGTCCGTGATCGAGGCGAAGGGCGACATGCGCGATGTCTGGGCGGGGCGCGCGTTCGTGCCGTTCGGCGAGGGCGACCTCGACCTCGACGGCTTCATGGATGCCGTGATGTCGAGCGATTTCGACGGCTGGCTGGTGGTCGAGCAGGACACGATCCCGCAGCCGGGAGCCGATCCGAACCAGATCAGGGTCGACCATCGCACGAATCGCCAGGCCCTGAAGAGGTGGCTGTAGCGTGACGAGAATTCGTATCGGCGTCGCCGGCCTTGGGGCGGTCGCCCAGTCCGTGCACCTTCCGTTGCTGCAACGCCGCTGGGACCTGTTCGAACTGGCCGCCGTCGCCGACCTTTCGCTTTCCTCGGTCAATGCGGTCGGCGAGCAATTCGGCGTCGATGCGGCCCACCGGTATGCCAGCCTCACCGACATGCTCGACGCCGAACAACTGGACGGCGTGCTGCTGCTGACCTCCGGATCGCACGGGGGCCCGGCCCTGGAGTGCATGCGTCGCGGCATCGCGGTCTTCTGCGAGAAACCGCTGGCCTACTCGCTGGATGAGATCGACCGGCTCCTCGCGGCAGAAAAGACTGCCGGGCGACCGCTGCTTCTGCTCGGGTATATGAAGGAGTACGACCCGGCCGTTCTCGCGCTGCGCGAACTGCTCCCGGAGCCGTCGGCGATCCGCTACGTGAACGTCGAGGTCTTGCATCCGAGCCCGCAAGCCCAACTTGCCTACGCGAACCTTCGGCCGCCGGCCCGCGACATCGATCCGGCGGCTCTGGCCGAGGGACAGGCGTCCAGCCTCCGAGCGCTCACCGCTGCGCTCGGGCCGGATGTGCCGCGCGGGTTCAGCGACCTGTACGCCAACGTCATCCTGGGCAGCCTGATTCACGACATCTCGCTGGTGCGCTCCCTGATGGGGTCGATCAAGGACATCGACGACGTCACGCTGTGGGCAGAACAAGACCAGCCGGGGTCGCTTGAGGTGAGCGGCACGATCTCGGAGCAGGCCCGGTTCCACCTGCACTGGCATTATCTGGCCCAGTACCCGCGCTACCGGGAAACCGTGACGATCCACCACACGACCGGCACGCTCGAGCTGGAATTCTCCGTGCCGTACCTTCTTAATGCGCCGACTGAGCTCCGAGTCACCTCTGCTCGTGGAACCGGCGAGTCGGTCGACGTGATCCGCAATGTGACAGAGGCGTTCGAGCAGGAGCTCCTCGCCTTCCACCAGATGGTGGCAGCGCAGATCGTGCCGTGCACCGGCGCGATTCAGGGTCGCGCCGACGTGGTCACCGGCCAGCGGATCACGCGGGTGTTGGCGGCAAAACAGGGCATTGCACTCAGCGGGGAAACCGCACAGCAGTGAGCGGAGGTGGCGCCGTCGTCATGGGCGTCCGGGTGGCCGCTCCTGCTAATGTCTGTACATAGTGGCGATGACGTCCACACATCGAACATTGGAGTCATGTCAATGGGTGTAGGCGAAGAAACGCTCCCGACCGAGCTGTTCATGGATGTGGACCGTTCCGGTCCAATACCGCTGTATTACCAGGTCGCGACCCGCATAGAAGAGGCCATCCGTAGCGGCAAGGTTCCGGCTGGTTCTCGCCTGGAGAACGAAGTCGCGCTGAGCGAAAGACTTGGTCTCTCCCGTCCGACGATTCGTCGCGCCATTCAGGATGTCGTGGACAAGGGCCTGCTCGTACGCCGCCGCGGGATCGGGACGCAGGTGATCCACGGCGAGGTGGCCAGACAAGTCGAATTGACCAGCCTGCAGGAGGATCTCGTCCGGCTCGGCCGGCGACCGTCGACGACCTTGCTGCTGAAGGAAGTCGTGCCGGCCGACGCGACCATGGCGAAACGCCTCACCGTGGAGACGGGAGCGTCGGTGCTGCACATTAGGCGGCTGCGCAGCACGGATGACACACCCTTGGCGATCCTGGAGAACTACCTCCCCTCGGACTTCGCGGATTTGAGTTCCGAGGACCTCACCCAATACGGCCTCTACCAAGTGCTGCGCGGGCGCGGCACGACCATGCGGGTTGCCAACGAACGCATCGGCGCTCGAAAGGCGACTAAAGAAGAAGCCGCGCTGCTTGACCTCGAAAAGGGAGGCGCCGTCCTCACGATGAACAGGACTGCCTACGACAATTCCGGGCGGGCGGTGGAATACGGTGAGCACTGTTACCGGCCGGATCTCTATTCATTCCAAGTCACGCTGGTTGATCGATAATCCGCAGTTCGGCCTAGGTTGAGCCAACCATAGTTTTTTCTTGACCTTTTGCTAGTTTGTCATTAGGTTCTTACAAAGTAGCAATGGTGCCCGCCTCCAGCTGGCATCCCACGATATTGCGAGATGTGATTGCCCCGACGATCGTGGCCCATCCTGGATTGCTTCGCCCCGGCACCGGAGGACAGCAATGAATAGGCATCGTCTCTTGAAAACCGTAACCGTGTCGATGGTTGCGGTCACTGCAGTATCGCTCGCGGGATGCGCGCAAACTTCGACAGCCTCGCCCGACAAGGGCGCAACCAAGGCGCTATCAGTCTTCATCAGCGGCGGCGCGAACATCCAGGAACTCTGGGAGAAGTCGCTGATCCCCGCGTTCGAGAAAGAGAACAAGGGTTATACCGTCAAGGTAACCCTCGATCTTCATGGTGAGCACGACCAGCAGACGATTGCGAAGTTGACCAGCGCTACACAGCAGAAGAAGGATCCCGGCTACGACCTCGTCGATGGCGGCTTCATCACTCAGATTTCGGCGGCCGGCCTGCTTACCCCAGTCTCCTCGACCAACATCAAGAACCTGGCGAACGTTCCAGCGAGCACCTTGAAAGCGGGAGGCACGAGCGGCATCCCGTACCGCGGTTCATCGGTGTTGCTCGCCTATGACTCGGAGAAAGTGCCGACACCGCCGAAGACGCTCGACGATCTGCTCGCCTGGATCAAGGCGAACCCCGGCAAGTTCACGTACAACTCGCCGAACACCGGTGGCTCGGGCGGCGCCTTCGTCACGACGGTGCTCGACAAGTTCGTCCCCCCGGCCGACCGCGAAAAGATGGTCACCAGCTACGCGAAAGACCTGGAGAAGGACTGGGATCAGGGTTTCGCCCTGCTGGCCAGCCTGAACCCGTACATCTACCAAAAGGGTCTGTACATGAACGGCAACGTGGCAACGATCGACCTGTTGGGCAGTGGCCAGATCTGGATGGCGCCGATTTGGTCTGACCAGTTGCTGTCCGGCCTGAAGAGCGGGCAACTTGCCGCAACCACGAAATACACGCAGATCTCGAATCCGTCGATGACCGGCGGTGCCGCCTACCTCGGTATTCCGAAGACGTCGACACACCAAGCGGCAGCCATCACACTGGCCAACTGGCTGCTCACTCCCGAGGCGCAGACCCTCATCGTCAACAGCGTTGACGGCTACCCGGTCATCAATGCGGATCTCCTACCGCAGGACATTCAAACCAAGTTCGCCGGCACGGGTTCTGATGACCTCCGGCTTACCTATTTCTCGTCAATGGGCAAGGACATGAATAACATCTGGTCCCAGACGGTACCCGGCAAGTAAATGAGTGCCGGCAGGACTGATAACAAGGCTGCCCAGCGCCGCTCCGGAGTCAGAAG
>DATCXA010000516.1:0-6658 GCA_036566085.1 Propionibacteriaceae bacterium | reverse complement strand
CGCAAGTCCCATTCCCAGCTTCCTGGATGCGCCTCATCGAAATCGTTCAGGTCGATGACCAGTTCACCTTCGGGAGAGGCGTAGAAACCGAAGTTGCCCAGGTGTGCGTCCCCGCAGACGACTGGATTAATGCCCGTGGCAGGTAGTCGCGCGACGTCATCAGCCATCACAATCGCCGTACCGCGCAGGAACCCGTACGGCGAGCTGACCATCCTCCCCACCCGAATGGGAATCAGCCAGTCCAGCCGGCCCTTGTGCGATTCCATGATCAACTCGACTGGGTCGGGACGATCATCCGAAGCCCGCCAGATGCCCAGGCTCTTACGTGGCACCTCGCGCCGCAGCGCCCGACCCATTGCATACCGCTCCGCACGCGTACTTGGACGCTTACGAACGGAGGCGTAAACCTCGCTATCCGCTGACGCCAGAACAGTATGGCCGGACGACCGCACGGTCACGATCTCCTCCTCGGCTGAATTGCACGTCACCTTATCGGGCTCTGTTTCACCTCAGCCAGTGATCGTTAGATCCAGTTCCCGTCCGACAAAAGTTGCCAGCTCAGCAGCGACAGCCTCCACCAGCGGCTCAGAGCGTGCCTTAACACTTGGAGCGAGGGTGACTTCCATGATCACCTTCCGGCCTTTGAAGGTACGCCGCCAAAGACCAACATTGGATTCGGCGATGATCACGCAGCCTACGAACAGATCGTCATCGGGCTGATGCGGGTGACCGTCCGGCTGCGGAAAGTTGATCATCGGATAGCTTAAGGTGATTTCGTCGTACAGCGGCAAGAGCAGCGCAACTGCTGACGGCTCCGCTGTGGGCACATCGGGATCGAACCATAACTCCACTCCTTCGAGGGTCGCACAGTCCAGCTCGTCCTTGACCGCAGCTACGGCCTCGCGGCATTGACCGATGGTGAGCGAGGACCAGCGGGCCAGATCCTGCACGCTTGCCGGGCCATGACCGAGGAAGAACCGACGTGCCAGCTCGGATACATCTCCCGTCTTGGCTGTAGAACCCGGCGAACGCTCATCCAATAAGGCGTAGGTCTGCTGCGCACCGCGCATCGGCCCGCTGCAGATAAGCCCTTCAAGCTCCGCATTCATCACGATGTATGCCAAATGCACACGTTGGCTGGCCAGCCCTCGATCGGCCAAGGCTTGGGCCAGCTCGGCTCGAGTGCGGTACCGCCCGCCCTGCAGCTCCTCGACGATGATCGCAGCGCCGCGATCAAGCGTGGCCTGATCGAGGCCCTCCTGGCGGTAGATCGTTTGATTGAGCCGCTGGACTCGTGGCGCGGTCACCTGCAAGATCCAGCGGATGTCCTCAGCCGCTACGAAGTGCCAGGTAGGTCGCAGAATGTGGGTTCTGAAGAAGTCGCCACGGTCGAACGCGACCTGCACGTCCGCTGCTCCGAGACCCGAGCTTCGCATCCCAAGTGACCACAGTGCGTGGGCATACTCCTGAGACTGCACACAAGCCAGCAACCGGACGACGTCTGCAGCGGTTGCGAAGCCAGCACCGTATAGCCCCTGCGTTGCGAGCCGGCGGCGTAGCACCTCGGAGCGCGTCATCGCTGTCACGATGTCGCGACATTAGCCGACTCTCTTGGGCGTCTGAGAGGGCATACCACAGTCCCTAGAAGGCCCAAATTTCGACACGCCGGGCCACTTTGCCGTTTTCCGCACCGGCGGCGTCGCGCTGTCCTAGACTCCCGAAGGCAGGTTCCACCCAGACGCGAGGATGCCCCCCTGTATGCCTCAGATCCTGATCCGGGCACACAAGAACCCGTTTAACGTTGCCGACGCCGATACCACGTATCGGCAGAACCTTATTGGCAACAACACCGGCAACCTGGTCTTTAGCCAGGCGGTCTACCGGCTGCTGTCGACAGCCAACGCGGACCTGGAGACCTCCGGATTGGCCAAGAGCCACCCGCGCGTTATCAACTCCAGGTTTGACCATGTCGTCATTCCACTGGCCAACGCTTTCCGATACAGCTACCTGGAGACGCTGGACGCGCTCAGCACCCTCATCGAGCAGCTGGCCATCCCGGTCACCGTGCTAGGCGTAGGAGAGCAGGCTTCATTGAAAGGCGTCTATAAAGGCGCCGAGAGAGTCAACCCGGCTGTCACTCGATTCGTCCGGGCGGTCCTGGACCGATCGCCATCAATCGGCGTGCGCGGTGAACGGACTCGGGACTACCTGAATTCGCTTGGCTTTAGTGATGAGCACGTCAAGGTCATCGGCTGCCCGTCGATGTTCATGTACGGGCCCAACCTGAAGGTGGAACGAAAAGCGGAGTCGCTCACCCAGGATTCCGCGATCGCCTTCAACGTGTCGCCATATGTGCCCAAGATGGGTCCGATTTCCCTGTACGCGGCGGAGCACTTCCCGAACCTGGTCTACATGGCCCAAAACATTCAAACCCTTGAGCTGATGCTGTACGGCAGCTATCCCAAGGGCAAGAAGATGACGGCCATGGCAGCCTCGGGTGCCCCGATCACACTCGACCATCCGCTAATTCGATCCGACCGCGTCCGCTTCTTCCTAGATCCGAAGACCTGGTTCGATCACCTCGCCGAGTACGACTTCTCCTTCGGCACCCGAATCCACGGCAATATCGCGGCCCTGCTGGGCGGGACCCCGGCGCTACTCCTCGCCCATGACTCGCGCACGCTCGAGCTGGCGGAATACCACGAGATTCCGCATCGCACGATCACCAGCATCGAAGAGGACGCCGACGCCATCAGCCTCTACGCCGAATCAGACTGGAACCGGCTCAACAAGGCCCATCCTGATCGCTGGGACAGCTTCGCGGCATTCCTCGAAGACCATCGCCTGACGCATGTCTACGAAGAGGGTCAGGACGCCAGCGCCTTTGACGAACGGCTCGCGGCAACCGAATTCCCGCCACCGGTGCGTACCCTGATGGGCTTCTCGCCTGAAGAGCTGTACGAAATGCGCCGCACCGTCACCGACCTCGGCCGTGAGCTGCACGTCGCGTACAACGACCTCAACGCTGCGGCACGCAGACCACGCAGGCTGCATCAGCGGGCATGGAACCGGATCGACCGTGCAGTCCGCAGCCTCAGCATGATGGCGTGAGGCTGACGACCGTCGGCTTCAGGTCTTCGGCGCTCGGCATCCACGACGCCGGATCAGCGGCAAGCTGCTCGCCGGTCCGGATGTCTTTGACTTCACCGCCGACTGTGCCGCCGAACCATACGTAGGGGATGCGGCGGCGGTCGGCGTAACGGATCTGACGGCCGAACTTCTCTGCCCGGGGAGCTACCTCGGTCGGGATTCCACGGGCCCGAAGCTGCTCAGCAACCTCGATGGCGGTGGCCCGGGTCTCCTCGCTGTCGACAGCGACCAGCACCGCGGTGGGCACCGGCCGCGAGGCCCGCAACATTCCCTTGGCCAGCAACGGTGCCAACAGTCGAGTCACCCCAATGGAAAGGCCCACGCCGGGATAAGTGATCCGGCCGTCAGTGGCCAGGGAGTCGTAACGCCCACCGGAAGCGATGGATCCCCAGGACTCAAACCCGACCAGCTCAGTCTCATAGATCGTGCCCGTGTAGTAGTCCAGTCCGCGCGCAATCTTGAGGTCGGCGATCAGCCGGCCGGGAACGTAGCGAGCTGCAGTGGTCACGACCTCGGTCAGCAGCTTGAGCCCCTCGGTGAGCTGATCATGCTCGACCCCCAGCCGCCGCACCTGGTCAACAAATGACGCGTCGGCGGAGCGGATCTGGGCCAGCTGCACGCAGCGCCGAGCCTGGTCTTGGGTGATCTTGACCTCACTGATCAACTGCTCGATCACCCGATCGGGGCCGATCTTGTCGATCTTGTCGACCTGGCGCAACACCTCTGCGGGATCGCTGATTCCTAAGCCGAGATAGAAACCCTGGGCCAGCTTGCGGTTATTCACTCGCATCAGGACCGGCGGCATACCAAGATCAACATGCAATCGCTCTAGGGCGGCCAAGGTCACTAGCGGCAGCTCGACGTCATGATGCGCGGCAAGGGTTTCGACGTCCACGATGTCGATGTCGGCTTGGGTGAACTCCCGATAGCGACCCTCCTGCGGACGCTCACCTCGCCAGACCTTCTGGATTTGGTAGCGCCGGAAGGGAAAAGCGAGCTGATGGGCGTTCTCCAGCACGTAGCGGGCGAACGGCACCGTGAGATCGAAGTGCAAGCCAAGATCGGCCGGTCCGTTCTCGCCATGCAGCCGCTGGACGGCGTAGACCTCCTTGTCGATCTCGCCTTGCTTGGCCAAACGATCCAGTGGCTCGACCGCCCGAGTCTCGATGGATGCGAAGCCGTGCAGTTCGAAGGTCTCTCGCAGCCGGTCCAGCACGAACTGTTCGATGATCCGAGCTTCCGGGGTGTATTCCGGAAAGCCGGACAGCGGCTTGGGGCGACTCACGCTACTCCTTGTTGTCAGCCGGCCGCAGAGCGACCGGAGGGCTGTCAGTCCGAACGCGGAGCGGCCGGAGGGGACAGTTCTGCCAGATTCTGCAAGTACGGGTTGCCGACCCTTTCGCGGGCCATAGTCGTCTGCGGGCCGTGTCCCGGAAGTACGGCGACCGTGTCTGGCAACGGCAGCACCTTCGTACGCAGGCTCTTCAGCATGTCGTCCAGATTTCCGCCTGGCAAGTCAGTTCTGCCGATGGAGCCGGCGAACAAGACATCGCCAGTGAAGACCACCGAGGCGATGTCAGGGTGCCCGGAGTACGGAGTCTGAAACATGGTCGAACCAGGTGTGTGCCCGGGGGCGTGCATCGCCTGGAAGGTCAGACCTGCGAGTGCTATCTCGGCGCCGTCAGTCAGCTCCTGTACGTCGTCAGGCTCGGTGAAGCTTGCGGGGCCGCCTGTGAGGCGTTCCAACAGCAGCCGTGTCTCCGGCCACGATGCCCGCAACGGGTCGGCCAGCAGCCCGCGGTCGGCTGGATGCACCCAGCAGCTTGAGGCGTACGAGCGACATAACGGAGTCACCGAAAACATGTGATCAATGTGTCCATGAGTGACCATCACGGCGACCGGCTTGAGTCGATGCTGCGAGATCAACTCAGCGACAGGTGCCACCGCTTCCATGCCTGGATCGATGATCACGCATTCCTCGCCTGATGCGGTAGCCGCCAGGTAGCAGTTGGTTTGCCACGGCCCGGCAGGAAATGAGGCTAGGAGCACACGTTCGAGACTATCGAGACAATCGGGCAGGATTGAGCTATGACCGAACGCGCTGGGCCTGAAAACGTGGGCCCGGCCGCCTTCGGCCGGGTCGATAGCGATGGCACGGTCTACGTCCGCAGGTCTTCCGGAGAACGCGCCGTCGGCCAGGTGCCCGGGGTCCCGGCTGATGAGGCTCTGGGCTTTTTCACGCGCCGGTTCGAGGCGTTGGAGCTGGAGGTCGCGCTGCTAGAGCGGCGCATCGCCACCGGGGCGGTGTCACCGGACGATGCCGTCGCCTCGATCAACAAGCTGCGGAATGCGATTGCCGACGCCCGAGCGGTCGGTGATCTGGACGGACTGCAGGCCCGGTTGGAAGCGCTGTCTCCGCTGATCGCTGATCAACGGGCCGCCCGGCGAGCGGAACGAGCCAGGCAGCAGGAACAGACGCGAGCCGCGAAAGAGCAGTTTGTTCTCGAGGCGGAGCGGCTGGCTGCCGGGAATGACTGGCGCGGCGGCGTGAACCGATTTCGCGCCCTGTTGGAGGAGTGGAAGGCGCTTCCCCGCCTCGACCGGGCAACCGACGACGCGCTCTGGCACCGGTTTTCGAGTGCCCGAACCACCTACACCCGGCGCCGCAAAGCCCAGTTCGCTCAGCAGAATGAGCAGCGCGAAGCGGCGCGGGTGATCAAGGAGCGACTGGTGGCTGAAGCAGAGGCGCTGGCAAACTCGACGGACTGGGGATCGACGACGGGGGCCTACCGTGATCTGATGGCGCGCTGGAAGGCGGCCGGACCGGCTCCGCGTGACGTCGACGAATTGCTGTGGAAGAGGTTTCGCGGAGCCCAAGATCGCTTTTTCATGGCCAAGCAGGCGGCACTGAGCGAGCAGGACACCGAGTTTCGGGTCAATGCGCAAGCGAAGGAGAAGCTGCTGGCAGAGGCGGAGGCGCTGCTGCCGGTTCGTGATCCCCGCGCTGCTCGGGCCTCGTATCGAGACATCCTGCAGCGGTGGTCGTCCATTGGCAGGGTGCCGCGGGATGCCGTAAGGCCGCTGGAGTCTCGACTCCGTGCCGTTGACAACGCGATCAAGGCTGCTGACGACGAGCGCTGGCGACGCAGCAATCCTGAGGCGAAGGCGCGTGCCACAGATACCGCGGCAAAGTTGGAGGCCCAGATAGCCGCACTCGAGGCGCGGGCGGCACAGGCCGAAGCGCGTGGCGATCATCATGCAGCACAGGAGGCGGCTGACTCAGCTGCTACGTATCGCGAGTGGCTTGCGCAGGCTCAGCGGACCGCAAGTGACCTCGGCGGTTAATCCGTGCTTGATTACTGGTGGATGCGGTACACCTCGTAGACGGCGGGCACATTACGTACGGCGCGGAGCACGTGGTCCAGATGGGTCGGGTCTGCGGTCTCGAATGTGAATTTCGCCCGGCAGATGCGGTCCTTGCTGGTGTTGAGGGCGGCGGACAAGATGT
>DATCXA010000491.1:0-2287 GCA_036566085.1 Propionibacteriaceae bacterium | reverse complement strand
GCACCTGCCAGCCGTACCTGGCAGCCCGTTTATCGACGGCCTCGGCAATCCCGAGGTAGCAGTTGGAAGGAATCACCACAACAGGTCGCGGCGGCATCAGCTCCAGCACCGCATGCGCGGCCGCCATACCGGAGGCGAAGGTGAGCGCCCGACCGCCTTCCAATGCACCGATCGCCTGCTCCAGTGCCTGCCAGGTGGGGTTGCCGTAGCGGCCGTACCCGATCATTGCGGTATTCGGATCGTGCGCGCCTATGTATGTGGACGCGAAGACCACCGGCGGATTGAGCGGTGCATCCACGATTCGGTCGGGGCGGCCAGCAGTGACCGCGAGAGTCTCTGGACGCAGCCGCGGCCGCGAGGTGTTATCAGGATGCTGCGGTTGCTCGCTCACAAGCCCAAGTCTGGTGCGTGGGCCGCAGGATCTGCCCACCCCGGATAGGGTCGAGGATCGTGAGTGAAAGCCAGCCGAGCGTTCGAAGGGTCAACGGTTCTCGGCACCGCGTCGCGGTGGTCTTCGGGGGAACCAGTAGCGAGCACGGCGTCTCCTGTCTCACCGCCGCTGGGGTGCTCAGCGCACTGGATAAGGATCGCTTCGATGTGGTCGGTATTGGCATTACACGTACCGGGCGCTGGATCCTGGTGGATTCGGAGACCATCAGCCGGCTGGCGGTGACCGACGGGAGATTGCCGGAACTCAGTGAGAATGCGGCCGAAGCCTTGCTGATGCGCGTCTCCAGCGGTAGCGAGCTCGCTGTTCGGGAGCAGTCCGCACTTTCGCAGCTTGGTCCGGTTGACGTAGCGCTGGCACTGCTGCACGGACCTTTTGGTGAGGACGGCACCATCCAGGGACTGTTCGAGATGATGGGTACCCGCTATGTGGGTGCCGGTGTGCTGGCCAGCGCCGTCGGCATGGACAAGCACTACATGAAGCTCGTACTTGCCGCGTCCGGGCTGCCTGTTGGACCTTTCGTTCCGGTTACTCCGTCCGAGTGGCGGCGGGACAAGGCGGCATGCCTGGAAGCCATCACGACATTGCAATACCCGTTGTTCATCAAGCCAGCTCGCGGCGGATCCAGCTTGGGCATTTCCAAGGTGAATGATCCGGCTTGCCTTGAGCAGGCCATTCAGGTCGCGCAGGCCTATGATCCCAAGATCATCGTCGAACAGGGATTCGTCGGCGCGCGAGAGCTGGAGTGCGGCGTACTGGATGATCTTGATGGCGGATCGCCGCTGGCAAGTGTGGTGGCCGAGATACGCGTGCACAGTAAGTCCGGCTTCTACGACTTTGAGGCCAAGTACCTGCCCGAGGAGCAAGTTGATCTTGATGTGCCGGCCCAGATCGAGCCTGAGCTAGCTGATCAAGTCCGGCAATTGGCCATCAAGACATTTCAGGCGATTGGCTGCGAGGGTCTCGCGCGCGTTGACGTCTTCGTTACCCGTGATGGACAGGTGGTGATCAACGAGATCAACACAATGCCGGGTTTCACTCAGCATTCGATGTTCCCGCGTATGTGGGCGGCCACTGGCATGCCTTATTCGGAATTGGTCGAGCGATTGATCACGTTGGCGCTACGCCGTCCTATTGGGCTGCGGTAGCTCCAATTTCAAATGTGAACCACTGGGCAGGTCACAGTACGGGTGATGCCGGGCACCGTTTGGACGCGGGCAACCACCAACTGCCCGAGCTCGTCGACACTGGACGCTTCGGCGCGCACGATGACGTCGTAAGGGCCCGTCACGTCTTCAGCCAACGTGACACCTTGGATGTTGGCAATTGCATGTGCAACCTCTGCCGCCTTGCCGACATTGGTCTGGACCAAGATGTATGCCTGTACGACCATCAGCTGGTACCTCCTGCGGTTTCAAGACGGCGGTGGCTATCCGACTCTCAGGGCGCATCGTCAGCCGTTGGCAACAGACCGCGTACGCTCGCCGATGTGCGTCACGCTACAGGGTTTGTCGGCACCGTGCTTATCCGGCATTAAGGGGTTTGGGGTGAATCTGGGCCGGGACGCGACGTTGGCCGAGGTGGGGGAGTTTCCACTCATTGCGGCGATCACCGAACGGTTGTCGTTGGGTGCCGACGTTCGGGTTGGTCCGGGCGACGATGCAGCCGTGTTGGCGATCACCGACGCGGTGGCGACGTCGGTGGATGTGCTCGTTGAGGGGGTGCATTTTCGGCGTGATTGGTCAGAAGCTCGGGACGTGGGCCGGAAGGCGGTCGCTGTGAACGTTGCCGACTTGGAGGCGATAGGCGCCCGGGCAACTGGTCTCCTTGTCGGCTTCT
>DATCXA010000481.1:0-3578 GCA_036566085.1 Propionibacteriaceae bacterium | reverse complement strand
GTCCAGGGAGCCCTTCGTCGGTGCAGCGTTAGCTGGAATCGAGATCCCGATCGCCCATGCGATCGCCAGCACGGCGACGCTTAGCACGGCGACTGAACGTCGAATTAGTGATTGTTTGTGTGTCAGTGATTGCTTGGGCGTCATTGACAGCCTCCCCCCGAGGACACTTCATTTCATGCTAGGCCGATTAGGCCGATATCAAGCGGAATCTGCCTTAGTGTCCCGGCCCGTTTTCGTCGTCGGTCGGGCCGCCTGGCCTAAACCGGTCGAGCATCTCCTCGACCTCTGCCCTCGCCTCCCGAGCGCTCGGCGGGAATCCGGTGACAACCGGGAGGAAGCGGTCGCTGGTCAGCGCATGCAATTCTAGGTCGGTGGCCGCCGGAACCATGGCAGTACGCGGCACCCTGCGCAGCAGTGCAATCTCTCCAAACCCGTCGCCTGGACCGAGCTTCGTCAGCACGCGACCGTCTCCGACCACATCCGCCCCGCCGGCCTCGATGACGTAGAACTTGTCGGCCGGATCACCCTGGCGAAAGACGGCCTGGCCAGCGGGCACATGGATCGGCTCCAAGCCACGTGCCAGCTGTTCGATAGCCGGCAGTGGCAACGGCTGGAACATGGGCAGGCCGTGGAGCAGCCCGATCTCTTTGTCCATGACTCCGATGTAACGGTCGAGGCGTCTCAGCCGCCGCCATGCCACCAGCACAAGGCTTGGACAGAGTGCGCCGACGATCACCAATGCGACTGAGACGCTGGTCCAGTCGATCAAGAGCGAGGCAACCAGAGCGCCCAACCCAACGGCGAGGGTGATCAAGCTCTCGAACAGGCCGAAGACGCGGGCGAGGACCTCATCGGGGGCCAACCTGGCCATCAACGTAAACAAGCCGACATCGACGAGCGCGTTACCGATACCAACGCATGCCAGCAGGGTGAGGGCAGTTGTCTGCCGAGGAAACAACGGAATCAGCGCGACGGGCAATCCCCACAACGCAACGCCAATGCCAAACCATTGTGCAAGCCGGCGAGATCCGACCAAGAGGGACGCGATGAGAGAACCGATCACTGCACCTGCGCCGATGGCACCAGTCAGAGTTCCAACGCCTGGCTCGCCACTGTGTAGCAAATCCAGTGCTACGACGACGGTGAACACCGTCAACGCACCGCGCGTGAATGTCTGCGCCATGCCTAAGCCGGTAAACATCGCCAAGTCGCGATTTCCTACGATGGCGCGGACGCCCTCGGCTACGTCCGCCATCAGATGAGCACCCTGTGGCGCTGCTGGTCTGGGTGGAGCGTCGTAGCGCAATCGCAGCAGCACCGCCGCCGCGGCTAGCGAGGCAGCTGAGGCTACGGCGAATACAACGGCGACCTCGGTGAACTCCAGAATTACGGCCGCCAACAGCGGGCCTACCAGCGTGGCGATCGAATCCAGCATCCCCCGTACGACGTTCGCGCTGGCCAGTTCATGTCCGGTCCGGCACAGTGACGGCAGCAGTGCCGAGTGTGCTGGTCGATAAAGGGTCGCCGCGATTGTCGAGAGCGCGGCAAGGACATAGACAATCACGACTGGGGCGTTGAGCGCGACGACGATTCCAGCCGCCCCGGTAGCGACTCCGCGGACGGTCGACACCAGCACCAGGACTCGCTCGCGCCGGCCTCGGTCTGCCAACGGCGTCACCAAGGGAGCTATGACGGCCGAAGGCACCATGCGCAGCAGACCGACCAGTCCGACGGCGGTCGGGCCGCCAGCCCGGTACGCGACGATTCCCAATCCGACGGTGAAAGCCCACTCAGCAGTCCAAGCTCCGAGGAAGCTCAGCTGGGCGCGGCGCAGATTGCCGTTTACCGCATTGCTAGCGAATGCGGCTCCAGCCGCCTTCAGCCTTTCCCGCACCGACTGTTTCATACCTGCTGACCATTTTGGTCGTCGGTCGGCCGACCAGGCCTGAATCGGTCAAGCATGCTCTCGACCGAGCTCCCCGCCTCGCCCGCGCTGGGCGGATATCCCGTGACGACCGGCAGGAAGCGATTGCACCTCAGCGCGTACAGCTTGAGGTCGGTTGCTGCCTGAACCGTGGCGGTACGCCGCACCCTGCGCAGCAAAGCGATCTCCCCGAAGCCCTCACCTGGACCGAGTGTTGTCACCAGGCGACCATCTCCAATCACATCGGCTCGGCCCTTCTCGATCACGTAAAAGCGATCGCCTGGATCACCCTGGTGAATCACTACTTGGCGGGCGGACACGTTGACTGGCTCTAGGCCGCGAGCGAGCTGTTCGATGGCGGGCAGCGGTAGCGGCTGGAGCATCGGCACGCCTCGAAGCAGGCCGATCTCATCGTCCAGTTCTCCGATGTACCGGTCCGGGCGTTTCAGTCGACGCCAGCTCGCTACTACCAGAATCGGACAGAGCAAACCTACGGCGGCCATGGCCACGCGCACGCTGGTCAGATCGATCAAGACGGGAGCAACGATGGCACCCAGTCCAACGCTCAGAGAGACCAGGCTTTCCTGAAGGCCAAATACTCGGGCAAGGATGTCATTTGGAGCCAACCTGTCCATGAGCGTGTACAGGCCGAGATCGACGAGCGCGTTGGCAAATCCCACACATGCCAATAGGCCCAGCGCGGTTGCCTGCTGCGGAAAAACGGCAATAAGCGCGATGGGCAATCCCCACAGCGCAATGCCGATACCAAACCACCGCGCCAGCCGCCGAGTTCCCACCAGGAGGGATGCGGCGAGAGAGCCCAGCACCGCACCTGCACCAATGGCAGCGGTAAGGGTTCCGACACCGGGTTCGCCAGTTGCTAGCAGGTCAAATGCCACAACGACCGTAAAGACGATCAGCGCACCGCGGGTGAAGGTCTGGGCGATGGCTAGGCCGTTGAGTAGCGCCAGGTCGCGGTTTCGCACGATGGCGCGTATTCCCTCCGCCGCCTCGGCCATCAGGTGAACCGCTCGTGGCGCAGCTGGTCTTGGCGGAGCCATGTACCGCAATCCGACTAGGATGACCGCCGCGGCCAGTGAGGCACCTGCCGCGACTGCGAACACAGCGGAGACTTCGGTGAACTCGAGAAGCACAGCGGCCAATAACGGACCGAGCAGCGTGGCGACCGAATCCAAGAATCCCCGTACGACGTTCGCACTGGCCAGTTCATGCCCCGTGCGGCACAGTGACGGCAGCAACGCTGAATGTGCGGGTAGATAGAGGGTCGCAATGACGGTAGCGAGTATGGCAAGGACATAGACGATAAGCACCGGACCGTCGATCGCGACAATGACTCCAGCCGCCCCGATAGTGACCCCGCGAAACGTGGATACCAGGACAAGGACTCGTTCCCGGCGGCCTCGGTCGGCCAACGGTGCGGCCAGAGGTGCCACAACCGCCGCCGGCACCATGCGCAGCAGGCTCATTAGCCCAACCGCGGTCGCGCCGCCGTCCCGGTAGGCGACAATTCCCAACGCCACGGTGAAAGCCCACTCGGCAGTCCAGGCCGCCAGGAAGCTCAGCTGGGCGCGGCGCAAATTGGGATTCACCGCATTGCTAGCGAACGCGGCCGCCGCCGCTCTCAGCCTGCTGC
>DATCXA010000478.1:0-3495 GCA_036566085.1 Propionibacteriaceae bacterium | reverse complement strand
GGGCCGAGTGGCAAGGCTCCCCGGCGTCACTGAGGCGCTCGCATGACTCGAAGCCTGTCGGAGTCAGCCCGAGATCGACCTGCACGTTCGTTTGGTGATTCACCGCCGGCGCGCACATGCGATGAGCCAGGGGCAAGTTGGGTCCAGAATCGAGGTTGCGGCGAGGCCCGATCCGATTCGTACTGGACGTGCTCATCCCCGTTGTGCGGACCTAGTGGGCCTTGTTGTATTCCTCCACGATGTTGGCCGGCACCCTGCCTCGATCACTGACCTTGTAGCCCTTGCTCTTGGCCCAGTCACGGATCGCGGCCGTCCCATTGCCCCCAGCGCGACCCCGGCGCGCGCCGCCACTTGCCCGGCGGCCGCCAAGCCGGCGAGCGGCGCCGACGTACTGACCAAGCACATCGCGAAGCCTGGCAGCGTTTTTCTTTGAGAGGTCGATTTCGTAGTCGACCCGGTCCAGGCTGAAGCGGACAGTCTCTTCTGCCTCTGAGCCGTCCAAATCGTCGACCAGCGTGACCTGAACCTTCTGTGCCATGAGCTATTCCCCGACTTCTGGCGTGAAGCAAACCGGATTGGTGTCGTTAGGAAAGCGGATTTCCGGCGATAGCGCAAGCCACGCCAAGGGTGAGATTGCCGAACGCGACGACGCCATTACCGTACGCGCCCTTTGCATCCGCTGCTCACTTGCTACCCCCCTGGTTCCTGATGATGGCCACGATGATGGCCACGAACGCAACGGCCACAACGACCGATGGCACAAGGGCGGCAACTGCATCGCCCATCAACCATCACTCTCCATTCCCGCCGGCCCGATCACCGCGCAGTTACGGGCCAAAAACCTGGCACAAGTCGGCTACTCCGGCTTGACCAGCGGAAAAAGAATCGTCTCCCGCAATCCACCGGCGCCGGTCAGGCTCATCAGTAGCCGGTCGACACCCATTCCCATGCCGCCCGCAGGCGGCATGCCGTACTCGAGCGCCTGGATGAAATCCTCGTCCAGTCGCATCGCTTCACTGTCCCCGCGCGCGGCGGCCAGCGCTTGGGCAATGAAACGTTCGCGCTGCATGACAGGGTCGGTGAGCTCAGAGTATCCGGTGCCGTGCTCCACCCCGAAGAGGTAGAGATCCCACTTCTCCGTTACGCCCGGTGTGCTGCGATGCGCCCGAGTCAGTGGGCTTGTTTCCTCCGGAAAGTCCCGCACGAAGGTCGGCGCCGTCAGGGTGGGAACCACGGTCTCCTCGAAGATTTTCTCGACCAGTCTGCCCGGACCCCACAACGGATCGACGTCCATCTCAAGACGAGCAGCGTGATCGCGGAGCACCTCGTACGGCGTCGCCGGCGTGACTTCCTCACCGAGAGCATCGCTCACCGCGCCATAGAGGGTGATTTCTGCCCAGTCACCACCCAGGTCGTGCTCGGTGCCGTCGAGGTGGCGCACCACCTGAGAACCGAAGACATGCTCAGCTGCCTCTTGGATGAGCTCTCGGGTGAGCCTTGCGACCGTGTTGTAGTCGCCGTAGGTCTCGTACAGTTCGAGCATTGTGAACTCGGGATTGTGGGTCGCGTCCACGCCCTCGTTGCGGAAGTTCCGGTTGAGCTCGAAGATCTTCTCGCTCCCGCCGACAAGCAGCCGTTTGAGATAGAGCTCGGGGGCGATTCTGAGGTAGAGATCTAGTTCATAGGCGTTGATGTGGGTCACGAACGGTCGCGCCGCGGCACCACCGGGCACGACCTGGAGCATCGGCGTTTCTACCTCGGTGAAGCCCCTGCGGTGGAGCGAATCCCGCAGTGATCGGACCACCTCGCTGCGTGCCTTCAGCATGAATCGCGCCTCGGGATTCACGATGAGGTCCAGATACCGGCGGCGGACTCGAGTTTCCTGATCGGTCAGCCCTCGGTGTTTATCGGGAAGTGGCCGCAAACATTTCGCGGTGATCGCCCATCGGTGGGCAAGGATCGACAGCTCTCCCCGCTTCGAGGTGATCACCTCTCCCTCCACTCCGACATGGTCACCGAGATCTACGTCGGCCTTCCATTGGGCAAGGGATTCCGCGCCGAGTCGGTCAAGGCTCAGCATGATCTGGATTTCTCCGCTACCGTCCCGAATCGTCGCGAAACACAACTTTCCGCCGATACGGTTCAGCATTATCCGGCCGACCACGCCGACGTTCTCTCCCGTGCGAGCGTCGGGCGGCAATTCCGCGTGCTTCTCCCGGATCTCGGCAATCGTGGCTGTCCGCGGAAAGCCAAGCGGATACGGATCGGCGCCGCGCTTCCTGAGCCGGTCGAACTTCTCCCGCCTCACTTTCATCTGCTCGGGGAGATCGTCAGCGGCCTCGTCGTCCGACGTCAGTTGATCGTTCACAACCTCAGGCTATCGGGAGCGGCAATCGACTTTTCTTATCGAGTGCACCGTCTTACTGGGCTGTCGGGAAGTGCAGGGCGATGGCGCGGGCTCCGGTTGGAAGCGGCCACCGTGCGGTGACCGTCTTCGTCCTGGTGTAAAAATGCACACCCTCCGGTCCGTGCACATTCGTGTCCCCGAACAGCGACGACTTCCAGCCGCCGAACGAGAAGTAGGCCATGGGCACCGGGATCGGCACATTGACTCCGACCATGCCCACCTGCACCTCGTGCTGGTACTTCCGTGCCGCACCGCCGTCGTTGGTGAAGATCGCCGTCCCGTTGCCGTACGGATTGTTGTTCACCAGCTCGACGGCCCGGTCGTAGGTACCCGCCCGTACCACAGACAGGACCGGGCCGAAGATCTCGTCCTGGTAGATCGACATCTCCGGCGTCACGTGATCGAACAGGCTCGGACCGAGCCAGAAGCCGCCGTCAGAGCCATCCACTTGCCAGGTCCTGCCGTCAACGACCAGCGCGGCGCCAGCGGACTGGCCGGCGTCAAGGTAACCAGCGACCTTGTCCCGGTGGGCCTGGGTGACCAGCGGGCCGATGTCGCAGCTGCGCCGGCCGTCTCCCACGCGGAGCCCACGGATCCGCTCACCGATCCTTGCAACAAGCTCGTCACCGATCGGGTCGACCGCTACGACGACCGAGATTGCCATGCACCGTTCGCCCGCGGAGCCAAAGCCGGCATTGACGGCCGCGTCCGCGGCCAGGTCGAGGTCGGCATCTGGCAGCACGACCATGTGGTTCTTGGCACCGCCGAGCGCTTGTACGCGCTTGCCGTTCGAGGTGCCGGTCTCGTACACGTATCGAGCGATGGGCGTCGAGCCGACGAACGAGACTGCCCTGACGTCGGGATGGGTCAGGAGCCCGTCAACGGCCTGCTTCCCGCCGTGAACGACGTTGAAGACACCATCCGGCAGCCCGGCCTCGGCCCACAACTCGGCGAGCTTGATCGAGGTGGATGGATCCTTCTCTGACGGCTTGAGAACGAAGGTGTTCCCGCAGGCGATGGCAATCGGGAACATCCACATGGGCACCATGGCGGGGAAGTTGAACGGCGTGATGCCTGCGACCACGCCC
>DATCXA010000069.1:0-3263 GCA_036566085.1 Propionibacteriaceae bacterium | reverse complement strand
CTCTACCCGATGGCTGTGCACGAAGCGCGGCTGCCGATCAACTGCGTCGAGGGCTGGAGCGTTGGGGCGAACTGGCGTGGCCTGTCGTTGCTTGCGATGGTTCTGCGGGCCGGCGGCACGGCCGACTCCCGCGTCCAGTTGATCTCGATCGAACAGGACTGGGGCTTCAACCATTCCTTTATTGAAGGGCCACAGCTTTCGGCGGCACTGCTTGCGACGCATCTCAATGGGCAGCGGCTGGACGTGGACCACGGTTACCCGCTGCGGCTGATCTCTCCTAACCGGGCTGGCGTATTGAACACCAAGTGGCTGGGTCGGATCGAGGTGCTCTCATGAAGGCGTGGCGGATCATTCTTGCCGCCGCAGGTATTGCTCTCGGCGCGTTTGGAGTTTTCCGGCTGCTCACCGAGATCCCGACGTACAGCTTGGTGATTCTCGCGGTTTGGCTGGTCGCTGCACTCGTTATCCAAGACGCAATCCTGGCGCCATCAGCGGTTGGTGTGGGCTGGCTGCTCCGGCGGTACGTCCCCGATCGCGGGCGGCGCTATCTGCAGGTCGCATTGATCATGAGCGCACTGATCACGGTGATCGCCGTCCCGATGATCTTCCTCCGCGGCAGCCAGCCAGCGGTCAAGGCTCTGCTGCTACGTGACTACGGGTTCAACCTCATCTTGATCATCGCAATCATTGGTGTGATCAACTTGATCTTGTATGCGCTACGGGTCGCACGTGATCGGTCCGCACCCGTGAACATTTCATGATCGCGACCTCCGCAATAGCCGTCTCGCGTCGGGCGCCACGGGCGAACGAGCTTCCGGATGCGCCAGCGCCAACGTGGCGGCGCGGCGACGGAATCGCGCTAGCCGTCGCGCTCGCGCTGATAGCCGTTGTAGTGGTCGTCGGTCACGAGATGAATCGTCGTGGCCTGCCCACTGTGCTACCGCGTCCACCGCTGCTTGCGTTTTGGCATCCCCATGTTGGTTGGGGTACGCCGTTGGCGATCTTGTCGCTGCTCCTCGGTATGCGATTGCAACAGGTGGTCGCGGTGTTGCCCTGGCGGCGGTTGCTACTCGCAGGCTGGCTGCTGAACCTCGGCTGGATGTGCTCATTAACGCTTGTAGACGGCCTGAAGCGCGGTTGGATCGACGTTCTCCTTGACCCGAACGAGTACCTGCACGATCTTCACCGAATCTCCGACCCGCGGACCTTCTTGTCGAGTTTCACCCACTACATCGCCTTCGGCCCAGGAGTCGATGGTGATCTTGTCTGGACTACGCATGTCGCGGGACATCCACCCCTGACCACGCTGATCTTCTGGCTGCTCGCACGTATCGGGCTGGGCGGCGGATTCTGGGCGGGAGCACTGTGCATACTCGTCGGCTCCGCGGCGAGCGTCGCCTTACCGGCCACCCTGCGGGAACTTGGTGCAGAGGCAGCGAGCCGTCGGATAGTACCCTTCGTCGCCCTCTTCCCAGGTGCGGTCTGGATGGCGGTGTCGGCGGATGGTCTGTTTGCCGGCGTGGCTGTCAGTGGACTGGCACTCATGTGTCTGGGCGCCGCGCGTGGCCGGATTCTTGCGAGCTTGGCCGGAGGTCTGCTGCTCGGGATGGCGGTCTTCTTGTCGTACGGACTAGTGCTTTTTGGCCTCGTCGTGTTTCTCGCCATGCTCCTGACTGTCCGTCAGAGAGGGTTGCGAAGCGTTCTGGTGCCGTGGTTGACCGCGACATTCGGGCTCGCTGCGGTCGCGGCTGTCCACCTGGCCCTCGGCTTCAACTGGGTGGGTGGATTGCTCGCTCTGCGTGTTCGCTACTACCAGGGCATCGCCAGCCAGCGGCCGTTCTCCTACTTCGTCTACGCGGATCTCGCCGCCTGGTTGGTCAGCTGCTCGCCGCTGCTTGCCATCGGCATCGTCCGCGCCATGGTGGTGCTCAGCAAAGGCCGTACAGGACCGTGGACGCAGGACCGGATCGTCGCGCTGTTGGCCCTCTCCGGCGTCCTTACGGCGCTGGTCGCAGACCTTTCGGCCCTGTCGAAAGCTGAAACAGAGCGGATCTGGCTGTCCTTTGGGGTGATCGCCTACTCGGGTCTGGCGCTGCTCCGCGGCCGGAGGGCCACATGGGCTCTGGCGATGAGCGCAGCATGGGCGCTACTGGTGAACCATTTGCTCAACACAGGATGGTGAGGGCGCTAGCGGCGGCAGCGTATCGGCTCCGCGATGAACTAAGCCGGGCCAGTCGGGCCCCGCATATCGCGAAAGGCCCGCACCAGCTCGGCCTGGGCCTTCTCACTTAGTGTGGCAACAGGCACCTTGCCGAGCGCTCGAATGGTGTCTCGCATTTGTTCCACGTAGGTATCGCATCCGTCGCAGAGCTGCAGGTGGGCCTCAACCTCGGTGGTCATGTCCGGGTCAAGTGCGCCCTCTAAGTAGTCGGTGACCAGCTCGACGATCTCCTGGCAGTGGACTGTCATGCCCGGCGTACGCTGCTCGTCGTTCATGTGCCCATCACCGGCTCCCCGGTGGCGAAGTGCCATTCGAGCAGACCTCTCAGCCGTGAGCGTCCGCGATGCAGCAGCACGCGCTGGTTGCCGACACTGAGGCCGAGAAGGGAAGAAACCTCCTCGGAGGAGAGGCCGTGAACATCGCGCAGGGTGACGACGGTCCGCTGCCGCTCCGGGAGCTCAGCCAAGCCATTCTCGAGCTGTGTACGACTTTCAGCAGCCATCGCCTCCTCTTCGGGCGAGCGCGGCCACGGCTGCGGTTTGCCCAGTGGCGTCCAGTTTCGAGGCCACTTGTCGTCTGGACCGCGGAAACGGTCGGGATCCACGGCCGGCCCGTCGCCCTCGTCTAGGCCGAGAGATGACAACGGCACGGTCCGCGCCTCCCGCACACCACGGCTGCGGCCAATGTTTCCCAAAATCGCGAGCATCCACGTACGAAGCGAGGACCGGCCTTCGAACTTGTCGAGACCTTGAATCATCGCCAACCACGCCTCCTGGACGACTTCTTGAGCAGAGGCGTCGGTCGACACGTACATACGCGCAACGTGCATCATCATCGGCGACCACGCCCGTACAATCTCACCGAACGCGTCTGCGTCGCCCGTGCGCAGTCGCTCGAGCAACGGAGCTTCAACGGGGTGGTTGTCATCGCTGGCACGGTTTCGCAGGGGATGGCTTTTGGCGTCGGCACTTGCCATCCGTACACCTCCGTCGCCCGCGCTACCGGGCAGCCTAGCGGTGGCAGACGCCAGGACGCGAGCCTG
>DATCXA010000467.1:0-2076 GCA_036566085.1 Propionibacteriaceae bacterium | reverse complement strand
GCGCCACCGAGCAGCAGGCCAACGTCGAGGCCGAAGATGGTGAGCACGGGGGTAAGGGCTCCCCGCAGAGCATGCTTGAGGATCACTTTCCGCTCCGAAAGCCCTTTGGCGCGTGCGGTGCGGATGTAATCCTCTGTCATGGTCTCTAGCATCCCCGCCCTGGTCAGCCGGGCGTATTGGGCGGAGAACAAGAAGGCAAGGGTGATCCATGGCAGCAGCAGCGAGTACGCCCACTGCGCCGGGTTCTCACCGAAGGGAACGTACGAGCCGCCGGGCGCGGTGATCCCAAGCCGGTAGCTGAAAAATGCCAGCGCGATCAGCCCGGTGAAGAAGATCGGTAGCGACACCCCGGCCAGCGCGACACCCATGGCTCCGCGGTCGAACACCGTGCCTCGTCGTAGCGCTGAGATCACGCCGATTGAGATACCAGCGACCAACCAGATGATCGCGGCGCCGATGGTCAGCGAAATCGTCACCGGGGCACGGTCCAGCAGCTCAGGCCACACCGGCTGCTTCGTGATGAAGGAGTACCCGAGGCAAGGTGCCGGGCAATGCTCCACCCCCGCGCCATAGTCGTAGTCGGCGCCGACGAAGACACCCCTGAGCCAGTGCCAGTACTGCACTGGTACCGGGTCGAAAAAACCCAGCCGTTCTGCAGTCAGATGGACCGTCTCCGCGGTCGCGGCCCGCCCCACGTACCGTGTCGCGAGCGTTTCAGGGGTCGCCCCGCCCAGTCGCGGTATCAGATAAAAGATGGAGAAGGTGACCATGCTGAGCACAATCAGCAGCAGCACTGCCCACAGCAGCCGTCGCAAGATATAGGCGAACACGTCACCTCCTTAGGTGATCATGCTCCGGCCCGGTGCCTGACCGAGCCAGAGCCTGTGATCGTTTGTCCTACTTCTGGGCCCCCATTCCCAGGTAGTCGTACCCGCTGAACGCATCAGTGACAAACATGTTGGTGGCATTCTTGGATCGCACTAGCAGAAGCTTGGCGTAGACGCCGGGGTAGATGACGGCCTCCTCCATGACTCGCTTGTCGATGTCGCCCCAGATCTGGTTGCGCTTGTCGGTGTTGAGCTCGGTCAAGGCCTGGTCCAGCATCTTGTCGACCTCGGGAATGCGGACGCTGAAATTGGCGGCACCGCCGGTCTCCCGGATGATCCGTGAGTCGACGAGCTGGGACAAGAAGCCGAAGCCATCAGGCCAGTCGCTCTGCCAACTGTGGAGGCAGAGACCCAGCTTTTGCTTCACCACGAACGGCGGGAGACCGCAGTATTGGGCGAAGTAGTCGCCTTGCGGGTACGGCTTTAGCGTGAGCTTGATGCCCACTCGACCCAGGGCCTGCTGAAACGCCTCGGCGGTCGCCTTCTCCTTGGGCCGCTCGGGCCGGTAGGCTATGTTGGTCTCGAAGCCATTCGGTTGCCCGCAGGCTTCCAATGACTTCTTGGCCGCGTCGAGGTCGCCCTTGTGATCGGGACCGTTCGGGTACAAATCGAAATCCATGTGGCCCGCAATGCTGGGCGGCAGAAGCGTGGTTGCCAGGTCCCCACCGGCAAACTGGCCACCGTATGCGGTCTGGTAGGCAGTACGGTCCATGGCGTACTGGATCGCCTTACGACATTCGATGTTGTCGAGCGGCTGCACTGTTTCGTTGATCGTGGTGAACTGGAGCCGCGTAGTGACCGGGTTATCCGCGTTCGCCTTCAGGTTTGGATCCTGCAGAACCCGGCTTTGTGCGGCCGGTTGAACTCCAACGCCCGCGACATCGGCGTCGAGATCGCCGCTGAGCAGCCGGTTGTCGATGTCATCGGCATTCGCGTTGAGGGTGACCTCAATGCGATCAGGAAGAGCTTTGCGATTCGGGTCACTCGCCGGATCCCATTGATCATTGCGGACCAGGTTGAAGCTCTTGCCGGGCTGCAAGTCCGCAAACTTGTACGGGCCGGTGGAGACGATCGTGTTCCGGTACTTGGCGCCGGTGTCCTTGTCCTTGGGCACCGGCATCGTTTGCGGCAGCTGTGCGAGGTACTCGAAAGCAGCGAACGGCTTCTTGGTGTGGAACACGATCGTGTA
>DATCXA010000578.1:0-3372 GCA_036566085.1 Propionibacteriaceae bacterium | reverse complement strand
GCTCGGCAGGTGGAGGACAGTGACTCGTCCGTGGTGATCGACATAGCACCCAGCCTGCGCAGCACCTGAAGTCGCCGCTCGTACAAGATGTGCTGCGTCGTTTCGGTGATCGCGTTGAAGAGCCCGACAATCATGCCGTTGGCATCTCGGATAGCGCTCAAGGAGAAGGTGAAGTGCGCCTCTTCGGGGTATCCATGCCGATCGATGATCAGCTGTTGATCATCACTGTGGTACGCGCGCCCGGTCCGCATCACCTCGCGCAAATGTTCCTCGCTCGCCGGCCAGGGATGTGGCCCCACCTCGCTGACTGGCCGGCCTAGCGCCCAAGGGTGCTTGTCGGCGCCGAGCAAGGGAATATATGCCTCGTTGTAGAGCATGAGAAGGTCGGGGCCCCAGCTGATCTGCACTGGGAAATCGGAGTCCAGGCAAAGATCCACCACGAGCCGAAGCAGCCCCGGCCAGGTGTCTCGTTGTCCCAGAGGCGTGGCTGACCAGTCCACCTGGTCGTACACCGAGCGAATGGAGGCACCGTTTGATGAGCCACCGGGTGACAAATCGACGGTGGGTTCTTCTAGGGCGTCAAAGGACTCGGTCATGCATTCCGCTCTGTCGTGCGCCGCGACAGCGGGCGAGACAACGCTGTTGGGATGTGGCTGTCAGTATCTGCCGTGGATGGTACGAGCGCAGCTTTCGACGGGGGCCGGCTGTGCGCGCCGCCCAATTTAGTACGCGGTTTGAGCAGCTGCTGGGCAGATTGGCACTTTAGTGTTGGCTGACTGTCAACGGGTACTGCTAAGGCACAACAGTGGGGGAGGTGCGTATGCGGGTCGTCGCGATGACTGGCACTGCGGCTGTTCGGGGTCTTGTTGCCCCAGCCGGCCGGAAGGCCGGTAGATCATGATCAACAGGTGGTATCAGGAAGCCGTCATCTACAGCCTCGATGTGTCCTCGTTCCAGGACTCCGACGGTGACGGCCGCGGTGACCTCCCAGGATTGATCAGTCGCCTGGATTACCTGTCCCGATTGGGTGTTTCATGCCTGTGGCTCAATCCGATCCATCCCAGTCCTGGGCGGGACAGTGGCTACGACATCAGCGACTACTACGGCATCGATCCCGCGTTGGGGAGCTTGGGCGATTTTGCGGACTTGTGTCGGGGAGCGCAGGAGCGCGGCATCCGGATCATCCTCGATCTGGTCGTGAACCACACCTCCGACGAGCATCCCTGGTTCGTCTCGGCCCGCAGCAGCCCTGATTCGCCGTTCCGCGACTGGTACGTCTGGAGCGCCGAGGAGCCGCCCAACCGGCGGCAGGGCACTGTCTTTCCGGGTGAGCAGACGGAGACCTGGACCTTCGACGAGCAGGCGCAGGCGTGGTATTTCCACCGCTTCTATGACTTTCAGCCGGACCTCAATTGGGCCAATCCCGCCGTACGCCAGGAGATGGCGAAGGTCATGAACTTCTGGCTGCAGCTGGGGGCTGCCGGCTTCCGGATCGATGCGGCTCCGTTCATCCTCGAGATGGTGAAGCCCGGCGTCGATTCTGGGCCGCAAGACTTTTCGATCATGGACTCTTGGCGGCAGGAGACTCAGTGGCTGCGCGGCGACTCGGTATTGCTGTGCGAGGCCAACGTGCCGCCGAGCGAGGTCGTGAAGTTCGTGGGCAGTCGCACCGAAGGGCCGAGCGACCGGGCCCAGATGATGTTCGACTTCCTACTCAACCCGCGGACCTGGCTCGCATTGGCGCGTAGTGATGCGGAGCCGTTGATCGAAGCCTTGACGGCCGCGGTCAAGTTGCCTAAAGGCGGTCAGTGGGTCAGTTTCCTGCGCAATCATGACGAGCTTGATCTCAGTCGGCTGACCGACGAGCAGCGCGGTGACGTCTTCCGGGAATTCGCGCCCAGACCCGAGATGCGGTTGTACGGCCGCGGCATTCGCCGCCGGCTGGGGCCAATGCTCAAGGGTGATCAGCGCCGAATTGAGCTCGCGTACGCGCTGCAGTTCTCGCTGCCCGGCACGCCCGCACTGCGGTACGGCGAGGAGATCGGGATGGGGGAGGACCTCAGCCTCGACGGGCGTGATGCTGTCCGAACACCCATGCACTGGGACGACACGCCGAATGCAGGGTTCAGCTCGGCAGCGCCCGATGCGCTGTTCCGGCCCGTCGTCATGACAGGCAAGTTCGGCGCGAAGAAGGTCAACGTTCGCTCCCAGCAGCGAGACCCTAATTCGTTGCTGCGCTGGTTTGAAAACCTGATCCATACCTTGCGTATTGCGCCGGAGATCGGAACCGGCACCTGCTCGGTGGTCGACGCCCCGCTGCCGCGCTCGGTGCTGGCACACCGGTTCGACGCACCGGCCGGATCGATCTTGCTGCTGCACAATTTGGCCGACATGCCGGTGACCGTTGACATCGGTTCCCTGCCAGGCATGAATGGCACGCCTTACGATCTGTTCGTCGACGGCCCATATGACGCGCCGACCAAGAAGTTGACCGGCCTCACGCTGAACGGCTGGGGCTACCGATGGATACGTCTCTCCCGAAGCGATCGAGGCTAGGGACTGGGTACAGCCGATGTGGGGCGCTATGCGCGAATGGTTGCGTGATCATGGACTGCTGATCGCCAATCTGGCTCTATTCCTGATCTTCTTTGGCGGCATGGTGCTGTCGGGCGTGAGGGTGTACAACAGCAACCAGCTCGAGCATGGAGAGCAACCGGTCTCGCTCGCCGGCTATCTGCTCAGCGGCGACTTCTACGAGGCGACGTTCGAGAATTGGGAAAGCGAATTCCTGCAGATGGGCATGTATGTCGTGCTGACCGCTTTCCTATTTCAGAAAGGATCCTCGGAGTCGAAGCCCGTTGACGAGCCTGCGCCCCAGGACGAGGACCCACGCGAGGCAGCCAACCGTCCAGACGCGCCATGGCCCGTACGCCGCGGCGGCTGGATGCTTGCGCTGTACGAACACTCGCTCTCGGGTTTGTTCTTTATCTTGTTCTTTCTCTCCATAGCAGGGCATGCGATTGGTGGTGCCAAGGCCTATAGCGATGAAGAGCTCGCACATGGCGGGCAGCCTGTGACGACGTTGCAGTACCTCGGTAGCTCGCAGTTTTGGTTCGAGTCGTTTCAGAACTGGCAGAGCGAGTTTCTCGCTGTGGCAGTGATCGTTTTCGCGTCGGTGTATCTGCGGCAGCGCGGATCACCGGAGTCCAAGCCGGTCGCCGAACCGCATCACGAGACCGGCTCCTGATCACCCTAATCGGGCACCTCACCGTCCGGCGACAGTGCCATATCGTCGTGTTTGCTCAGGAACCCCATCAGGCGCCGCGGCAGTTCAGGACGATAAAGGAGCGCAACTCCGGCCAGCAGCGCCGC
>DATCXA010000428.1:0-2772 GCA_036566085.1 Propionibacteriaceae bacterium | reverse complement strand
CGCCTGCCGGATATGCCGGAAGCGCCGCCGGTCCGAATGGTTCATCTGGGCATCGGCAACTTCCACCGGGCACATCAGGCGTGGTACACCGCCAATGCACCCGATGCCGCCGAGTGGGGCATAGCTGGATTCACGAGCCGTCGACCGGACATGGCAGAACAGCTCGCCCCGCAGGACGGCCTCTACACGCTCATCACTCGCGGCGGCACTGGCGACGACTTCAGCCTGATCGGCTCTCTCGCCGCGGTCCATCCGAGCACCGATCATGCGGCCTATCTGGATTACCTGCGCCGCTCAGAGGTCGCAGTTGTCACGATCACCGTCACTGAGGTCGGTTACCTAGCTGGATCCGACGGGAGTCTGGATCGCACGAACGACGCCGCACAGGCCGACATCGCGGCACTTCGAGACGACTCAGAGGCACCGGTGACCTCAATTCCCGCGAAGCTGGTAGCCGGGCTGCTCGCCCGCAGGTCAGCGGATTGCGGACCGATCAGCATTTTGTCCTGCGACAACCTCCCGGAGAACGGGGCCCTAACCGCCGCGGTGGTGCGCGATCTAGCTGCAGATGTCGATAGCAGTCTGCTCGGCTGGATTGACCAAAATGTCGATTTCGCTACGTCCATGGTGGACCGCATTACGCCCGCAACGAGCCCAGAGGACCGCGTGCTGGTGGCGCGCACCCAGGGGTATGAGGATGCCAGTCCGGTGCCGACCGAGCCGTTCAGCGAATGGGTTATCAGCGGCGAATTCCCGGCGGGCCGGCCAGCCTGGGACGAATCCGGTGCCCGCATTGTCGATGACGTCACGCCGTACGAGCAGCGCAAGCTGTGGCTGCTCAACGGGTCACACTCGCTGCTGGCGTACGCCGGGAGCATTCGCGGCCACACCACGATCGACGAGGCGATCGCCGATCCTGAATGCCGAAGCTGGGTGGAAGAGTTCTGGACCGAAGCTGGGCGGAATCTGATCCTCGGAACTGAGGCCGCTGCGACGTACACGTCGGCCCTCGTCGACCGGTTCGGCAACCTGCGAGTTCGGCATCAGCTGAGTCAGATCGCCCCAGACGGCTCCCGGAAGCTGCCTATCCGGATCCTCCCGACCTTGCGCGCGGAACGCGCGGCGGGCCGGATGCCAGTCGGCTGCGCAACCGCGATTGCGGCCTGGATCCTGCATCTGCGGGGGAAGGGCGCACCGGTCAAGGACCCCGGTGCCGAAGCCGCCACTGCTGCGGCTGCTGATCCGGACCTCAACCGTGCGGTCGAGGGGGTGCTCCGCACTCTGGACCGGGATCTTCCGGCGGACACGGATCTCGTTGAGACGGTCCTCGACCGCGTCAACCTTTTGATGGAGTCTCCATGACAGCCCGCACCGCGACCACTGATTCCAACGCTGCTACCGAGCGCCACTTCGCCGCTCTGCAGCCCGGCGAGGCCAGTCAGGACAAGATCACGTCGGTCACCTTGTCGCTGGTATTCCTTCCGCTCGACCGCCCTATCAGCGACGCCAAGGTACTCACCGGCCGGCAGCGGCCGATGACCCAAATCGCCTTCCTTTTCGCTGAGATTGCCACCCTCGAAGGACACCAGGGTGTCGGGTACAGCTACTCCAAGCGCGCCGGCGGCCCCGGTCTGTACGCCCACGCCAAAGAGATCGCCGACGATGTGATCGGCGAGGACCCCAACGACATCCAGCGGATCTGGACCAAGCTGGTCTGGGCAGGCGCATCAGTCGGCCGGAGCGGCCTCGCGACTCAAGCAATCGCCGCCATCGATATCGCACTCTGGGACCTGAAGGCCAAGCGGGCCGGACTTCCGTTGGCGAAGCTGCTCGGTGCCCATCGGGATTCGGTGGCTTGCTACAACACCTCCGGCGGTTTCTTCTCCTCTCCACTCGAAGAGATCATCGAGAACGCCCACAACTCACTCGAGCGGGGAATCGGCGGGATCAAGATCAAGGTCGGACAGCCCGATCCGCGGATCGACCTGAATCGGGTCGAGGCGATCCGCGCCGAGCTGAGCGACGACGTGGCCTTGATGGTCGACGCAAATCAGCAGTGGGATCGGGTTTCCGCGCTCCGCATCGGCCGGCAGCTCGAACGCTACGGCCTGACCTGGATCGAGGAACCCCTGGACTGCTACGACGCCGAGGGCCACGCCATGCTCGCGGACAAGCTTGACACTCCGATTGCGACCGGGGAGATGCTCACCAGTACTGCCGAGCACCGCCTCCTCATCGAGCGCCGCTCGGTGGACTACATTCAGCCCGACGCCGCCCGGGTCGGCGGCATCACCCAATTCCTGCGGATCATGGCGTTGGGCGAGGAAGCCGGGCTCAAACTCGCCCCGCACTTCGCCATGGAGATCCACCTGCACCTGTCCGCGGCGTACGCGCTGGAGGCTTGGGTCGAGCACTTCGATTGGCTGGAGCCGCTATTCAACGAGCGGCTGCGCATCGCCGGTGGTCGGATGCACGTGCCGGCTCGGCCTGGCCTTGGGTTCTCGCTCAGCGACCAGGCGCGAGCGCTGACCGTCGATACCACCACCATTGGGGTCCGCTAGTCAGGTAGTGCATCCTGCTAGGCATCTCCGGCGGCCAGTTCCCTTACTTCCGCTTCGCTTAGTCGACCGTCGCAAATCGTCACCATAAAACGCCGCTGGAGCTCGGTATCGGGAGCGAGGATCGCGGGACGGTCCCAGGCCAGCGCCGAACCAATGCCTGGGTAGTCGCGCACTCGTACGAACCAGGGCTCCCCGGCCGCGGCAGCGTGTG
>DATCXA010000416.1:0-2026 GCA_036566085.1 Propionibacteriaceae bacterium | reverse complement strand
CAGTCAGCCGAATGGGGAACGGCTGTGTCGATTTCTCACCTGCCGATGAGATCCCCGAGGGCTGGATCGCCAAAGCGGAACCCCGCGGGCCGCTCGCTCCGGCCTCCTGCCACGCCAGTCGGCGGAAGATCGAGATGTCCTTCGGTGTTGCCGCATGGCGGGCTGCCGGTTGATGGACCAACTACCAGACAAGCGAGACCGCAGCCACCGCTGCAGCAATGCAAGGTAAACCAGGATGCCGACCGCGCTTCCTAGGACCAGTGCTTGCCACGATACGTCGGTCGCCTTGGCGGTCGCCCATACAGCTATCGCAGCAACCATTGCGGCGCCAATCGGTGGCGCCGCCGCGCGGACAAGGGCCAGGAAGGACACGCCTTGCCGGTGGAGGGTCAGCGTGTAGGCCGGCAGCACCACGGTCAATGCAACAACGAGGTGAGCGACGCCGGCCCCGACAATTCCCCAATTGTGGACCCCCAGGACCATGGCCGGCACCAAGGCCACCACCCAGGCAATCTGGACAACCAATACCGGTCTCGACGCGCCACGAGCAATGAGGAACGTCGCCATGAGGTCGAAGACCACCCTTATGGCGCCGAAGACTGCCAGCACCCCCAGAGCGCCCGCAGACGCGAGCCATGTAGGCCCGTACACAAAGGTGACCACGGGTCGTGCTAGCGGTCCGAGCAGCACACCGACGAGAAGGCCGGCGGCGAGTACGAGGGCAAACGACGAGATGAAGCTCTCGGCGCTCTGCGTACGGTCAAGGCGGGAAAATCCGGGCAAGGCGACGTTGCGAATCGCCTGCACCAGCGCGGTCACGGGCCAGGTCGACACGCTGAAGGCCAGGACGTAGAACCCGAGGGTAACCGCACCGGCTGTGCGTCCGATGACGATGTAATCGACATTGAGCACTAACCAGGACAGCGCGTTCGCGCCGCAGACGGGCAGCCCGAAGGCCAACGCGCTACGCGCGACCGACCGGTCGAACCCGAGCCTTGGTTTCGTCCGCGTGAGCGCAAACTGCAGACTGACGCTGCACGCCTGCTCGACCAGCTTGCCCACGGCCAGTGCCATGGCACCCCAACCGAAACCAACGATGAGGAGCACCGTCAGGCCACTGCCGGTGAAGAAACTGCTTGCGACGATCAAGAAATACTTGGACTGCTGGAACTCCCGTTGGAGGCTCGCGTAGGGCGCGACGCCGGCGGCCGCAATCACCAGGGACAGCGACATGACAGCGATCACAGGCGCTGCTTGGTCGCTACCCAAAGAGGAGGCCAGCGCCGGAGCTCCCGTGATCATCGCCGCACTGAGGAGACCGCCTGCGAGCAAACTGATCGAGGCGACTGTGGGCACGCGGCGTTGCCACTCACGGTTTCGAATGAGGTCGGCGCTCATTCCCAGATCCGCAAAGTTGATCAGGATCGTCTGCACCGTCAGGGCCACCGCGAACGCCCCGAACGCCTCAGGAGTGAGCAAGCGGGCGAGGACGATGCCCAGCGTCAAGGTCGCCAGCCGCATCGTGATGCTGTTGACGAACCCCCAGGCCAAACCCCGGCGAACCCGTCCGCCCAGGTGCTCTGGGGGCGTGGCTGCCTCGACTACCACACGCGTGCCCCCACGTCGCCCATGAACTGCCCCCACGCCTCCGCGCCCCTGGGCAGGAAGAATTTAGAGCGTAGCAGGCGGAACGGTCACGGGCTTCGGGACGTCTCTGCAGGGTGAGGTCAGGGGAACGCTGACATGTCAGAGCTGCGGTTTCTGGGCCGCCTCGCGTGGTGGCCGAACAGCAGCGCGACTATGGTTGACAGTGGAAACGAGCGTTGGGGACCGCTCTCCTAATCGAATGATGTCACTAGTGGCGGCTGCCGCATATGGATCGAATGTCCATTTGTCGGCTTCATCGTCCAAAGGCCAGCCGGGGGGTACGGGTACATGGCTGAGCAAGTGATGGACGTGCGATCGAGCGCGGCCTTCCTTCGTCGGCGCTGGCGCCCCCTCGCAATCATGGGCGTAGTGGGCGCGG
>DATCXA010000394.1:0-7736 GCA_036566085.1 Propionibacteriaceae bacterium | reverse complement strand
GTCCATCAGAGGTTGATCGACTGCACGACATGCGGGGAGATCACGCTCATCACCAAGTCGGATTCCGCCGGAGTTGAGAGCGGAACCGGCGAGCCGGAGGGCGGAATCCCTGCTACCGGACGTCAGAGGCTGGGCTCGGGGTAATGGTACAGAAACCGGTTTGCGCGCGTTACGCTGAGCGAGCACTCAGCTCGGCTCTCAACGGCCACTCCTGGTCGTCGAGGATGACCTGGGCGCAGGCCCCGGTGGTCGCGTTCACGACGATCGGGGCCATCAGGTTGACCGTCGTGCCAGCCTCGCTCGGGTTGACGATGACCAGCAGGAGCACGTTCTCCGGCGTGAAGACATCGAGCGCCTCGCACTGTTCGTCGGAGAGCACCGGGGTGTAATCCGGAAGGTGCACGGCGGCATCTAGAACGAAGAGGCGCCGGTTCGTATCCGCTTTCGCACGCAGGGCATAGAGGCCATCGGCGCCCTCGATGTGGTCCAGAGTGAAGTCCACCAGTGGCGCGAGCCCGGGGGGCGGGGCGATGAAGGTCAGTGTGGCGCTCAACGGAGGAAGTCCATAAGCGTCGGCTGCAGCACGCGGGCGGTGACTGCGAGTGTGGATTGGTAGGCGACTTCCTGCAGCTTGAGGTTCAGGATGACTTGGCCCAGGTCGATGTCCTCGACCCCGGCCCGCTGAGCCTCGAGGGATCCTGACTTTTCCAAGTTTGCCTCGGCTGCCCGTTCGAACTGGGACTGCCGCACGCCGATTGCGGCGCGCTCGCTGACCATCGTCGCCATCCTCAAGTCGAGGTCATTGAGCCGGGCACCCACGTTGATGCCAGCGCGCAACTCGCTCACAATCGTATCGATGACACCGAAGGCTGATGTGGACCCGGTGCCAAAAACGTCAGCACCGTCGGCATCCACCCGCACCTTGGTGTCGTCGCCTATCCTCCGGTCGACCGTTGAGCCACTCGTTCCGTTGAAGGTGAGATCGGGGTTGAAAGCGACGCCGGCGTTCGAGTTCCCCGCGAAAACGGTACGTCCCGCATACTTCGCGTTGGCCTGCACCATCAGGTCGGCCTTGAGCCCCTCGAGTTCGACGGCGATGGCCTCTTTCGCGGTGGGCGACATGGCGCCGTCGTTGGCGCCCTGCACGGTCAGGTCCCGCACTCTGCGCATGATGTCGGATGCGCGGCCGAGGGTGGAGTCGATCGTGGTGAGCCAGGCGTTGCCGTCGTCGATGTTGCGGGCGTACTGGTCATTGGATCGCTGCGCCGCGCGAACGCGCATCGACTCGACGGTGCCAGCCGGGTCGTCCGACGGTCGGTTGATCGCGCGCTGGCTGGATGCCTGGTCTTGCAGCCGCGCCATCTTCGTCGCGCCGGCCTGCAGATTGCGCTGTGCGGCTTGCATTGTCGTCAGGTTGGTGACTCTCGAGATCATCGGTTACCTTCCGACCAGACCGGTGCGGTTGATCAACGTGTCGAGCATCTCGTCGACGGCCGTCATCACTCGGGCCGCTCCTTGGTACGCATGCTGGAAGCTGAGCAAATTGATGTTCTCCTCATCGAGGTCAACTGTGGAGTTGGCCAATTGACGGTTGCTGGCGGATGTCGCGGTGATGTCGGCGAGGCTGGCGCGCTGCAGCTCTGTCCGCGTCGCGGCGCCAATCCTCGAGACGAAGCTGGACCAGACGCTGTCCGGGGATCCGGGGGTTAAACCAATCTGCGAGATCGCATCGGCGTTGGAGCCGTCTAGAGCACCAAGGTTGGGCAGCGCGCTTGCAACGCCGTCGACGTTTGTGGGAACCACTTTAAGGGTCGCCGCTTCACGTCCGGCCGTGTAGGCGAAGAAGTCCAGGTTGTCTGCGATGCCGTCTGCGGTGGAGGCCGCCTCGCCCAGTCGATGGATACCGTTCACTTGATCCGCCAGCGCTTTCGCGAACTCGTTGTACGACGCAGCGGCTTGCACGAGCTCGCCACCCGGGCCATCTGCATCCGGCGCTTTGAGCACCGAGATTGCGCCAGCGAGACGCCCGCCGTCCAGGCTGGCTATCTGCGCTGGGTTGTGTGCCCACGCTACGCGCACTTGGTCGCTGGCGGAGGCTCCCTCCATTCCGGTGGGGCCGAGTGCAACGAGGGAGCGCGCCATGTCGCCGGACACGATCGCGTTGCCTCCGATAAGCACGTCCACAGTGCCGTCCGCGGATTCGCGGGTCGTGCCACCGGCAAGGCTGGCGATCGTCGTCATCAGCGTGCTGCGCTGGTCAATGAGCTCGTTGGGGGAGCCGCCCGCGGCAACGATTGAGCGGATGCGCGCGTTGAGGTCCGCTACTTGGACGGCGGCGTCATTGACCCGCGCGACCATGCCGTCGACATCCGTGCGCATCTGCGACCACTGAGTGCTGACTTCGTTGTAGCCATGCGCGACCTGGGCGGCGACGACGGCGGCCTGTTGGAGCAGCACCTGCGCCGGAGGAGCTTCGCCGGCACGGTTCGACAGATCCTGCCACGCGGCCCAGAATGCCTGCACCTGGGCGGCGAGTCCGTTCTCGCCGGGCTCCTGAAGCGTGCTCTCGATGGCGCTCAAGGCGTCCGCTCGCACGTCGGTGTAGGCGGAAATGGCGGCGGTGGCCCGGACGCGAGCGTCGAGGTGCACGTCGCCGAGGCGGGCGATCGCGTCCACCGAAACCCCCTGGCCCACGCGAACAGCGGTGGTGAGATAACCGGTGTTCGCGAGAGCCCCGGCCGCAGTGGTCATGGCGCGCTGACGGGTGTAGCCGTCGGTGTTGACGTTGGCGATGTTTTGCCCGACCACGTTGAGTCCCTGCCGGGCGGCAGTCAGACCGGTGTACGCGGTGTTCAGTCCGCTGAAGGTGCTCATCGCGCGCTCACAGGATCCGGTCGAAGAGTCGGGCGGCGGCGATGGGGGCGTCGGATGTCCCACGCGAGCCGTAGGTCGTGGACCCCGAGTCCATGTCGGCCATCGTCTCTTGCGTGGAGCGGACGGCGGTGCGCAGGAACTGCTCGTTCACGTCGCGCAGTTCCTTGATTTCCTTGGCGAGGGCGGTCATCGCCTGCAGGTGCGCGCCGAATATCTCGGACCAGGTTTCGGCCGGGGCGTGGCCGGCCAGTTCGCGGAGCGTCGCGTTCTCCTCGGCGCCCCACTCGGCCGCGAGCTTCGACACCTCGACGGTCCTCGCCAGTCCGGCCTCGCGGACCCGCTCCATCACCTGTTCAACCTCACGGGTGGCGAACTGCAGCCAGCGGGCTTTCCCGGCGGTCATCAGGAGGAGCTGTTCCTCTTCGAGCTTGAAGACGAGGAGCTCGAGCAGTTCTCTCTCACGCCAAAGCAGTGCAGAAAGCTCGTGCGCGCCCATGTGCTCCAACTCTCTATGACAGCGGTGCGGAACTCTTCCTAGTCCGTCATGCGGATGCATGGACTCTCACCTCGTTCGTAGGAACTATCGGCCGGACTGGGGACCATGTTAGCTAGCGCTTCCGTAAGAACCGCGGAAGCGCATCATTTTTCCGGCCGCGCCACCCCTCCTTCTGGGGTAGACACATGCCCCGTACTGGGGTCTTTTCGAGGTGGTGTCGTTTAAGTGCCCAACCCTAGGATCGGAAAAGAGGGCAGTTCGGTGGGATTTAGTCAGGATTTCCTGGCTCGGTGTCACCGCACATCCGATGTTCTCGTGAGTACCCGAAACTCAATTGCTTACCCGATAAACCGTCATTACGCCTTACGGGGGTCCAGGAATTGAATCGGTCAGAACGAAACCAGTTGGTCATCGACAACTTGCCGCTGGTCGGGTACCTGGTATCCGATGTGTGTGCGAAAGCCACCCACCTCTCGCGGGATGACCTCGCATCGACCGGTGCTCTCGCGTTGATCACCTCGGCCGACTCATTCAATCCTTCCCTGGGCGTACCGTTCGGGGCCTTTGCTCGCCGGCGGATCGTGGGCGCGTTCGCCGATTGGATGCGTTCCAACGACTGGGCGCCGCGTGCGGCACGCCGTCGTATTAAAGAGACTCTGTCCGTGCGCGAGACGCTGACGCACGCGCTTGGACGCACGCCGCACATCGATGAGCTCGCCGCCGCGCTGGGTGTGGACCGTTCCGTCGCGGAGGGCGCACTGGCGGATGCCTCACGCACGCTGTCGACGCTCGACGAGACCACCGCGGAATACTTGGTGGCCGACACCGCGACGCCGGAAGAGACGGTCCTGGTCACGGAGAAGTTGACGTACCTGCGGGCCGCTGTCGAGGCGCTCCCTGAGAAGATGCGCTACATCGTGGAGCAGATCTACTTCGAGGACCGCACCGTGAAGGAGCTCGCGTTCGAGCTTGGTGCCACCCACTCCGCGGTGTCGCAGCAGCGTGCCGAGGCCATTCGTCTGATGCGCGACGGCATGGGCACGCAATACGCCGAGGATGCGACGACTGAGTATGTGCCGGAATCTCGCGTCGCGCCGGCCCGCCGGGTGGCCTACTTGTCCGCCCTCGCCGAGCACACCCTCGGCGGGTTTACCCGGTCGACCCAGCACACCGAGCCGGCGATGTTCCTGGCGCGCGCGTAGCGAATTCGGATCTCGTAGAAAACAGCCGAAAAACTCCTAACGGGCCTGCCACCGGAGCCGATAGCTATAGGTGCCGGACCACGGATGGGCCGGAGTTCACGACCCAATCACGGAGGAATTCATCATGGGTATGACAATCAACACCAACATGTCGGCGCTCACCGCGTACCGGAACCTGTCCACCACGCAGAACGACATGTCGAAGTCGCTGGAGAAGTTGTCCAGTGGTCTCCGCATCAACCGCGCTGCTGACGACGCGGCTGGCCTGGCAATCTCGGAGGGCCTCAAGTCGCAGGTCGGTGGCCTCATGGTCGCCGCCCGCAACGCGCAGGACGGCATCAGCGTCGCGCAGACCGCAGAAGGTTCGCTCGGCCAGGTGCAGGCGATCCTGCAGCGTATGCGCGATCTCGCTGTTCAGGCCGGTAACGACTCGAACAACGTCGACTCGCGCAAGGCGATCACGGCTGAAGCCACCCAGCTGACCAGTGAGCTCGGACGCGTTGCGACGTCGACGAACTTCAACGGAATCAACCTGCTCGACGGCTCGGCTGGCTCGCTGAGCTTCCAGGTGGGCGCGAACGCCGGCTCCGACAACCAGATCCAGGTCGACCTGTCGACCGCGAACGTGTCGACCATCGCGAGTACCCTGGGCAGTGCGTCCGGCGGTGCCATCGCGGCGATCGCCACGCCCACCCTGGTCACCGGTGCCATCACGTTCACCGCTGGAGCCGCAGGCGCCGGCACGAGCGTCACCACCACACTCGGTGCAGCAGGTACATACAAGACCGTGCAGTCAGTTGCCGACGCGCTGAACAAGGACGCGGGCTTCAACGCCACGTTCAACGCCACCGTGAACACGAACAACGAGCTCGTCGTTCGTGCAAACAGCGGCGCTGCGGTTGTCGGTGGCAACACGGCTGGAACCCACGCCTCTGCTGGTACCGGCTTCGCCGTGTCCGCGGCGAACGGTGCTGCCGCCGGTCTGGACTTCTCGTCCGCCACCGGAGCCAAGGCTGCGATCACGCTCATCGACACCCAGATCACCAAGGTGTCGAGTGCTCGTGCAGGCCTCGGTGCTATCCAGAACCGTCTGGACTACGCGGTGAACAACCTGAACATCTCCAAGGAGAACCTGACGGCGTCGCGCTCGCGGATCACGGACACCGACATGGCGTCCGAGATGGTGAACTTCACGCGCTCCAGCATCCTGTCCCAGGCAGGTACTGCGATGCTCGCGCAGGCGAACCAGTCCAACCAGGGAGTCCTGCAGCTCCTGCGCTAAGCACGTAGCTGAACTGTGGACAAGCCTGATGGCGGCCGAGGGGCGATCTGGACCTCGTCTCTCGGCCGCCATTGGGCATTCCGCAGTTCACCGAACTGAATACCGATCACGAAGTCTCAACGAGAATCAAGGGAGGAACGGACATGTCGATGGCCATCGATGGGCTTGTCAGTGGACTGGATACCACGTCGCTGATCAACTCCTTGATGCAGCTCGATGCCGTTCCCCAGACCCTCCTCAAGAACAAGGTCACTGCGACCCAGTCGATGGTGACCGCGCTGCAAGGTCTCAACAGTAAGGTCGCCGACCTCGCTACTCTTGCCGATAAAACAGGCAAGACCGGTGCTCTCGACCTCTACACGGCGACCAGCAGTTCAACGAATGTCACTGCGACGGTCAGTCCGCCATCCACGGTCGGTCAAATCGACATGGTTGTCGACCAGCTCGCACAGGCGCGAGTCCTCGTATCCGGTGCCGTGTCGGCGTGGCCGGACACAAATCTCACCATCAAGCGGGCAGACGGTACCGACGTCCCGATTACCGCTGCATCGACTTCGCTTGACGATATTGTCAGCGCCATTAACTCTTCAGAAGCCGGCGTCAAAGCCGTGAAAGTGGCAGCCGGTGGTGGCCTCTACCGGCTGCAACTCACCGGCGCCTCGACTGGATTGGCCGGAAATTTTACTATCCCAGTGACGGGTGTCGGGTTCACCGAGATCCAAGCGGCTCAGGATGCGAAGGTTTCCCTGTGGAAGGGCACCGCCGTCGAGCAGGCCATTACTTCATCCTCCAATACGTTCAGCGATTTGCTCCCCGGCGTCTCGGTGACGGTGTCGAAGGTCTCGGCGGACCCGGTCACTGTAACTGTCGCCCGGGACGATGCTGCGATCAGCTCAACAGCGAAAGCGCTCGTCGACTCCGTCAACGGCGTTCTCGCCTACATCTCGACGAAGACAGCTGTCACGAATTCCACGGACGCGAGTGGTGCGCCGAAGGTGTCGGGTGGCATTTTCACTGGCGAGAGTTCAGTGCGTGATGTGGAGCAACGGATTCTTACCGCTGCGTCCGCTCCGGTAAATGGCAAGTCGCCTTCAGAGTTCGGCATCAGTATCACTCGCACCGGCACGATGGAATTTGACGCCGACAAACTTGCAGCGGCCCTGAAGGCCGACCCCGCTGCGACTCAGGCTGCCATTCAGGAGATCGCTTCGCGCATCCAGGTGGCAGCGGCGGCGGCATCGGATAAATACGACGGGCAGATCACAGCCCAGATCACTGGTCAGCAGGGTCTCGTCACCGACATGAATAACCAGATCGCGAATTGGGACGTCAGGCTCGCGAATCGCCGGACTTCTCTCGAACGGACTTATGCCGCGCTTGAGGTGCAACTCAGCAACATGAAGTCTCAATCAACGTGGCTCGGATCGCAGTTGGCCGGCCTACCGACGAGTGGAGCGTAAGTCATGGGCACAATGGCAAGCATCAGCGCGAAGCGTTCACAGTACAACAGGGATGCGATCCTCTCGGCTACGCCCGTTCGGCTGCTGACCATGCTCTACGACCGGTTGCTGCTCGACCTGAACCGCGCAGACACGGCGCAGGTCGCTCAGAACTGGCAGGCCGCATCCGAGAATCTGCTTCACGCGCAGGCGATCATCTCAGAGCTGACTGGTTCGCTGAAAGTGGATGCTTGGGACGGAGGACCCGGGCTGTTTGGACTCTATACCTACGTGTCCAACGCGATGATTGCAGCGAACGTGCGACGGGATGTCGAGCGCACCCGCGAGTGCATCGCACTGCTCGAGCCGCTGCGCACCGCGTGGTACGAGGCAGCTGGTGAGATCAGCACGCAGCGGGCGGCGGAGACGGCCGGCGCGAGGCT
>DATCXA010000386.1:0-14055 GCA_036566085.1 Propionibacteriaceae bacterium | reverse complement strand
TTTCTTCACCCAGGTCAAGACCGGCAAGCTGCCTGAGATAACGAGCGATCCTGACGTCGTTGAGGCGGGCGCTCGCCGCGCGCTGGCACGCTTCGAGATCACCCGGCCCGTCCGTTTGCTAGGGGTGCGGCTGGATCTTCTCACGCCCGTAGCACCAATTCCCTGAAAACTTCACTCCAGATGAGTTTCAGAGCCGCATTTGGGCCGAAATCGAGCATCTAGGGTGAAGTTTTCAGGGTGCACCTGCGATCTTTTGTACCGCTTCGACATGGGTCCTCGCGGGCATTGGGTACGTCGGACAGGTTCTGGATAAACCTGCAGACCCATTACGACCTCGACGTCCAGCTTGAGGCCCATCGCGATGAGTTCGACAAGATCACACCTTTGGTGGCGTAGCGTCGGCTGCACGCCAGTCAGGACAGGAGGGCAAGCAGGATGAAGATCGGCTTTATCGGACTCGGCATTATGGGCAAGCCGATGGCCGCCAATCTCATCAAGGAGGGTCATGAGCTTGTGGTCAGCGCCCACAACGAAGCCGCGGCTTCTGAGCTCGCGCAGCTTGGCGCCTCGACCGCTCGTACGCCGCGCGAGATCGCGGCGCAGGTGGAGCTCCTGATCACCATATTGCCCAATTCGCCCCAAGTCCGCGACGTCGCCCTAGGTCCCGATGGCATCGTTGGCGGTGCCCGGTCGGATCTGATCTATGTTGACATGAGTTCGATCGCACCCGCCGTCGCTCAAGAGGTCGCCCAGGCCCTCGGTGAGCGCGGTGTGAAGATGCTCGACGCTCCGGTCAGCGGCGGTGAGCCGAAAGCGATCGACGGCACGCTGTCGATCATGGTCGGCGGTGATCGAGAAGCTTTCGACCAAGTCCACGATGTCCTTGCCGCGATGGGCAGCTCCGTCGTCCATGTGGGGGACATCGGCGCCGGCAATACCACCAAGTTGGCCAATCAGGTCATCGTCGCGCTCAATATCGCCGCAGTATCAGAAGCACTCGTACTCGCTCAGAAAGCGGGCGTAGCACCCGGGGCGGTGATCGAGGCCATCCGCGGTGGGCTCGCTGGTAGCGCGGTGCTCGAGGCCAAGGCACCCATGATGCTCGCTCACGAGTTCAAACCGGGCTTCCGCATCAACCTGCACATCAAGGATCTGAACAATGCGATGGACACATCTGAAGACATCGGTGCGCCGCTGCCGCTGACTGCAGCCGTACTGGACGTGCTGAGGCTCCTCGATGCGGAAGATCACGGCGCGGAAGATCACAGCGGGCTGGTGCAGTATTACGAAGCGCTTGCCGGAACCCGGTTGGAAAGCTCCTAAGCGATCAAGAGGTCCGCATTGGTCGGAAATTCGACCTCGATCGGGCCTGACGAACCTCGAAATATCCGCATTGGTCGGAAATTCGACATCTGAGTCGGCGATCAGAGCGCGACAGGCTTGCCGGTCCTCGCCGACTCGTAGACGCCGGTGATCACACCGATCGATTGGCGGTTGGTTTCAAGATCGACCCGGAGAGTCTCCTTGCCTGCGAGCGCCGCCAGGAAATTCTCGTATTGCCGGCGGTGAGCGTCGATTGCCAGTTGACCGGGGTTGCTGCCGGCGGTCTGCGCGGCAGCACCCGAGGCGTCGGGGAAGTCGGCGATCTGGTTGACCCCAGTATCCGGATTGCCGTAGGCACGCTCTTCGGCGCTGCTGTCGCTCGGGGTGCGGTGGATGAAGGTCAGCTTGTCGTTGTCGATCACGATCGAGCCGCGGTCGCCGTGCACCTGCAGCCTGGCGCTGAGCCCTGGGTAGGCGGCGGTTGTGGCATGTAGCACACCGAGGGCGCCGCTCTCAAACCGGACCACACCAACAGCGACGTCTTCGACCTCAATCCGTTCATGGGCGAGGGTGCCGGTGTAAGCGAAGACCTCGACGGGGCGGCCCATTGTGGCGACCAGCAGGTCAACGGTGTGCACGCCCTGATTCATCAACGCGCCGCCCCCATCGAGCTCCCAGGTGCCACGCCAGTCGCCTGAGTCGTAGTACGTCTGCCCACGCCACCAGTCGATGGATGCGATGCCGCTGGTCAGCCGGCCCAGCTCACCGCTGCTGATGGCCGCTACCGCTACCTCGGTGGCGGGGTCGAACCGGTGCTGAGAGATGACCGCAACCTGAGTGCCAGCGCGGCGCTGAGCGGCGATGATCTCATCGGTCTTCGCCACGGTAGTCTCGGCGGGCTTCTCGATGATCACGTGCTTGCCGGCCTCGAGGGCCTCGATGGCTATCTCGCCGTGCCGGCCGGTTGGTGTGCAGACCGACACCACGTCGATGTCAACAGCTTGCAGTGCATCCGTCAGCGAGGTAAACGCCGTCCCGCCATGCTCGGCGGCCAGCTTCTCGGCACGTTCCGAATGGAGGTCGACGACGGCGACCAGGTCGATCTGGTCGGCCAGCTCGCTGATCACCGCGCCATGCATGGTGCCGATAACGCCGGCACCGACAAGGGCCAGCCGGATCCGGTCGTCGGATTCGTTGACGGTGCTCATGCGTACCCGATCCCTTCACTGTTGAGGATGTCAGTGAAAGCCTTCCAGGCTTTCGTGAACAGCTCGGATCCGGACAGGGCGCCAAAGGCGGTGTACTCACCTAGATGCGGTTCGAGGGAGAAGAACCCGTCGAAGCCGTCGGCATGCAGAGCTCGAATGGTCTCGACGACCTCACCATCACCTGCGCCGGCGACTACGACCGTTCCATCGGCCAGTAGCGCGTCTTTGATCTGGATATAGCCGACGTATGGGCGCAACATGCTGTAGCCCTCAGTAAATGGCCGCACTCCCACCTGAACGAAGTTCGCCGGATCCCAAGCCAACTGCAGCCTGGGCGAGTCCACTGAGGTGACGATGTCTAGACAGCGGCGCGGGATGTCGCCGTAGATCTCCTTCTCGTTCTCATGGACCAAGATCACATCGGAATCAGCAGCCGCCTCGGCCAACGCGCTCATCCGGCTGAGCACCTGATCGCGGCGGCTATCCGGGTCAGCGCCTTCTGGGATGAAGAAAGAGAAAAGTCTGATGTACGGTGCCTCCAGAAGCTCGGCAACCTCAGCGGCGTGCCGCATGCGCTGTAGGTGGGGTGGCAAGTCGTCGTCGATGGAGATCTTGCCAATGGGGGAGCCGATGCTGGAGACGGAGAGTCCATACTCGGCGAGGGTCTGACGCAGAGTGTCCAACTGAGCGGCATCGAGGTCGAGGATGTTGATTCCCCACGCGCTCCGGACTTCGACGTGGCGCAATCCGAGGCCGGCGGCAACCTTGCACTGCTCGCTGAAGTCGTCGGAAATTTCGTCGATAAATCCTGAAAGGGTCCACATTGTCGTCTGATCCTCATTCATCCAAGTAAGGCTGTACTAGTTGCAGGTAGCGATCCGCCATCGTGTTCACGAGTTCGGCCGGTGGTGCCGCCCACAGATCGGCGTTGAAGATTTCCACCTCAATGTCGCCGCGATACCCAGCCTTGACGACAGAGCTCGTGAAGGAAGTGAAGTCGATGTGGCCGTCGCCCATCATGCCGCGAGCAAGCAGGGTGTCCGGCGGCAAGGGGGTGATCCAATCACTGACCTGATAACTGACGATGCGTTCTGCGGCGCGCTGCACTTGCTCGGCAATGCCCGGCTCCCACCACAGATGAAAGGTGTCGACCACGACGCCGACGTCGCTCGGCTCGAAACGCTCGGCGACATCCAGCGCCTGGGCCAGCGTGGAGATCACGCCGCGATCTGCGGCGTAGATCGGGTTCATCGGCTCGATGCCGAGGGTCACGCCGCGCTCGTGGGCGTACGGGACTAATCGCTCGATGGCTCTGGCGGCACGGTTCCGGGCAGCTTGCAGATCCCGATCGCCCGGTGGCAGCCCGCCCGGGACAAGTACCAGCGTGGCCGCGTTTAGTGCCGCAGCCTCATCTACGGCCTCCCGATTGCGGGCCTCTGCCGTCTCCGCCTCCTGCGGATCTGCAGTGGTGAAGAATCCGCCCCGGCATAGAGACGAGACGCGCAGACCTGCGTCTGCTACCAGCCGACAGGCTTCCTCGAGCCCCACCTCGGCGAGCTGTTCGCGCCAAATCCCGATCCCACCCAGGCCGGCGTCGACACAGCCCTTGATCGCTTCCGGTAGCGACCAGGACGCGGTGGTTCGTTGATTGAGCGAAAGTCGGCTGAGCGCTGCCTGGGTCGTCATCGAGCCAGGCCGGCGGTCGCGAAGAGCAGCCCGATGCGGTGAGCTGCACGTTCCGGATCGCTGAGCAGTTGGGCCTCATTGGCTAATTCGAAGACGCGGGCCAGGTGGAGGATGGAGCGAGCCGACTGCAGACCACCGACCATGACGAAGCCATCCTGGTGGCCGTTCAGCCAAGCGAGGAAGGCGATCCCGGTCTTGTAGTAGTACGTGGGCGTCGCAAAGATGTGCCGAGACAGGGCCAGCGTCGGCGCCATCTCGCGCCGATAGCCATCAATGTCATCGGCATCCAACGCGCTCAGTGCGGCCGAAGCAGCCGGTGCAATCGCGGCGAAGGCACCGAGCAAGGCTTCGGAGTGATGATCACCATCACCCTCGATGAGTTCGGAATAGTTGTAGTCGTCTCCGGTGTAGAGCCGGACGCCCGCGGGCAGGGTCGCGCGCAGCTCCTTCTCATGATCAGCTGAGAGTAGCGAGACCTTTACTCCGTCGACCTTGGCGCTTTGATCGTTGATCAAATCCAGGAATGTGCGGGTCGCGGTCGGAATGTCGAGCGAACCCCAGTAACCGCTCAGCTGCGGATCGAACATCTCACCCAGCCAGTGCAAGATGACCGGCTGGCTCGCTTGAGCCAGCACGCTCGAATAGACCTGAAGGTAGTCATCGGCGCTACGCGCGACGGCGGCCAGCTGGCGCGAGGCCATCACAATTGCCTGCGAGCCGGCCGTCTCGACGAACTCGAGCTGCTCGAGATAGGCCCGGGTGACCTCGTTGAGACTGTCGGCTGGGGTCAGAAGTTGATCAGTGCCTGCGCCGGATGCGATCCGGGCCCCATGCTCCTTGGCGAGCGCCGCACTCCGAGTGATCAACTCCTGGGTGGCAGGCCAGTCCAGACCCATGTTGCGCTGGGCGGTGTCCATGGCTTCAGCAACGCCCAGCCCGTAACGAAACAGGTGACGTCGGAACGCCAGGGTGGCATCCCAGTCAATGACAGCTGGCGCACCCGGAACGTTCTCACCCCGTGGGTCAGCGACGACGTGGGCCGCGGCGAAGGCGATGCGGCTCTGGAAGGGCTGCGGGTGTTCGGCCCAAGCTCGCGGCTCCGAAAGTTCGATTTCGCGCCAACCACCGCCCGCCTCGGGCAAGCCAACCGTCGCAGTGGTCGTGGTCATGAGGAGAACCGATCGATTGCGACCCGGCGTCCCTCGGCCGAGGACTGCAAGCCAGCATCGGCAAGCTGCAAGCCGCGTACGCCGGCGGAGAGATCGTACGAGTGCGGACGACCGGCGTCCACATCGGACAGGAATTGCTCCCACTGCGCTCGGAACCCGTTGGGGAATTCAGCGTTGTCCGGAATCTGCTCCCACTGGCTGCGGAAGTCCTCGGTCGTCGGCAGGTCCGGATTCCACACCGGCATCGGCGTACTCACTCGCGGCTGGATGCGGCAGCCGAACAGGCCTGCGACCGCTGAACCGTGGGTGCCGTCCACCTGGAATTCGACCAGCTCGCCACGGTCGACACGAACGGCCCACGATGAGTTGATCTGGGCGATCACGTCATCCTCGATTTCGAAGATCGCGTACGCGGTATCGTCGGCGGTGGCCGCGTATTTGCGGCCCTGCTCATCCCAGCGCTCCCGGATATGGGTGACCGCTTTTGCGGTCACCGCCTGTACCGGCCCGAACAGATTTTCCAGCACGTAGTTCCAGTGCGGAAACATGTCCAGCACCATGCCGCCGCCATCCTCGGCCCGGTAGTTCCAGCTGGGTCGCTGGGCGGGCAGCAGATCGCCCTCGAAAACCCAGTACCCGAACTCTCCACGTACCGAGAGAATACGGCCGAAGAACCCGGCGTCGATCAGTCGCTTCAGCTTGATGAGGCCCGGCAGGTAGAGCTTGTCGTGGACGACGCCGTTGATCACGCCTGCTTCCCGAGCCGCGGTCACTAGCTCGATACCCTCATCGACGGACTCCGCGATGGGTTTCTCGGTGTAGATGTGCTTACCGACTCCGATCGCCTTCAAGATCGACTTCTTGCGCTCTGAGGTGACCTGCGCATCGAAGTAGATCGAGGCCGAGTCGTCGCTGAGGGCCTCCTCCAGGCTGGTCGTGAAGTCGGCCACGCCGTGCTCGGCGGCGAGTCCGGCCAGCTTCTCAGCGTTGCGGCCGACCAAGATCGGCTCGACGGTGATCCGATCGCCATTGGCAAGGCTGACGCCACCGTCGTCTCGGATCGCCAGCACCGACCGGACCAGGTGTTGGCGATAGCCCATGCGGCCGGTTACCCCGTTCATGATCACTCGAATAGTGCGCTCCGCCACGTCATCTCCTCAGCTAGTAATCACCCGCATGAAAGCGCTTTCGAAATCGCTTTAGGTACTATACGATCGGCAGTGGAGAAAGCACAACCCGGAGGAGGCCACAGTGTCTGCTTCGTCAGGGCCCGTGCTGTTGAGCGATGTGGCAGCTGCCGCGGGCGTGTCACTGGCCACCGCTTCGCGGGCGCTTAACGGCCAGGCCGGGGTTGGCACTGCGCTCGCTGAGAAGGTTCGTGATGTGGCACAGAACCTCGGCTACGTAGCCAATGTCCACGCCCGTACCTTGGCCGGCGGCACGACGTCGGTGATCGGCCTTATCGTGCACGAGATCGACGATCCTTACTTCACTGAGATCGCTGGTAGCGTCATCCGGTCAGCTCTGGCCGAGAACCTCATGGTGCAGGTCTCACACTCCGGCCGAGATCCTCAGCAGGAACTCACCCGGATCAACAATCTGGTCGTCCAGAATGTCGCCGCCATTGTGATTGCCGGCTCCGGCTACGTCGATGCTGCTCAGGAAAGCCGGGCCAAGGATGTGCTGCGGGCGTATCGGCAGCGTGGTGGTCGGGTGGCGGTTATCGGCCGTCACCATCTGGGAGTCGACGCCGTTCTCCCCGACAATGTGGCAGCTGGAGCCGCAGCAGCCCGACACCTGGTCGAGCTTGGTCATCGCGAGATTCTCGTTGCCGCCGGCCCGAAAGAGTTCACCACGATCGCTGATCGTCTTTCCGGCATCTCCTCAGTCTTTGAGCCGCTCAGGATCCGGCCCACCGTGTGGCACGACATGTTCAGTCTCGAGGGCGGTGTGCGGATCGCCAGCCGGATCGATGAGCTGCACTCGCGTCCAACCGCAGTTCTGGCGCTCAGCGATGTGGTCGCGATCGGCGTACTGCAGGAGTTTCGGCGCCGCCGAATCCGGGTCCCCGATGATGTTTCCGTGATGGGCATTGATGACATCGCGGTCGCCAAATCACTCGCGCCGGCTCTCACCACCGTCGCACTGCCCCTCGCTGAGATGGGTCAAGCCGCGTTGAGCATGGTGCGAAAGCCGTCTGCAGCCAAGCCTCGACGGAGGATCGTCCCGGCTCGGCTAGTGGTTCGCGAATCAACCGCCCGGGTATAGCGGAAGTGACGCGTTCGTCAGCCGCGTCACTGAAATTCACAGGTCTCATTCTCGACACGAACATTGACAGGCCTTAGCGAAACCGCTTACGCTCAGTCACGAAAACGCTTTCGTACGGTAGGGATATCGTACACAGCAATGAAAGGGAGAAACGATGGCGTTGAACCGAAGGCAGTTCTTGATCGGTGCCGGCGGACTGGCCGCTGCAGCCACGACGATGGGCCTATCAGCATGCGCCCCTGGATCGAGTGGTGGTGGTTCCCAGGGTGGCGGCGGTCAAGGAGGCGGGACCAATCTGGCTTTGGCCTGGTGGGGCAACCCGACGCGCAACAAGAACACCCAGGCGATGATCGATGCGTACATGAAGGCCAACCCCGATGTAAAGATCTCGGGTCAGCCGGGTGAGTTCAACAGCTACTGGGACAAGCTGGCCACCCAGACAGCCGGCGGCCAAGCTCCCGACATCATCCAGATGGACATGCTCTACATCGCCGAGTACGGCACTCGCGGCGCTCTTCTGGATCTAGGGAGCATTGACACATCCAAGTTCGTCGAGGGCACCGTCGACTCGGGCAAGATCAACGGCAAGCTGGTGGGCATCAATGCCGGCATCAACAGTGCGCTCATCTTCGGCAACCCCAAGGTTTTCGAGAAGGCCAAGATGAACATGCCCGACGACAAAACTTGGACCTGGGACCAGCTGATCGAGATTGGTGCGGAGGTGGCCTCCAAAGCGGGAGTGCCCTTCGGCGTGGCGTCGCTGTTGCAATCTGATGCATTGTTCGGCACGTTCGTACGCCAGCACGGCAAGGAACTCTTTACCGAAAACGGGCTTGGATTCGACGTCCCCGAAGCTCAAGCCTGGTACGACTACTTGCTGAAGGGCCAGAAAGCCAAGGCCTTTGGTACGCCCGAGCAGGTCAGCGAGGAGCAACCGAAGCCGCTGGACCAGAGTGCGATCGTGGTCGGCAATGCTGCCATGCAGTACTACAACTCCAATCAGCTGGAAGCGGTCAGCGCCGCGGCTGGGGAACAGCTGAAGATGCTCCGGGGCCCAAGCTTGGCGGGCAAGGCAACCGAACGCAAAACCTGGTACAAGGCCAGCATGCTGTGGTCCGCATCAAGCAAGTCCAAAAATCCAGACGCGGCAATCGCCTGGATCAACTGGTTTGCGAACACCCCAGATGCTGCAAACATCGATCTGGCTGAGCGCGGCATCCCGCCCAACACTGAGATACTGGCGGAGGTCAAGCCCAAGCTCTCTTCTGCCCAAAAGGTAGTCGCCAAATACATCGAGGACATCAAGCCCGAGGTGGGCGAGACCCCGATCGCCCCGCCCCCTGGCGGCGGGACCATCCAAACCGTCATATTCCGTCACGGGATTGATGTCCTCTTCGGGAAGACGAGCCCAGCCGATGGCGCGAAGCAGTTCGTAGACGAGATGAAGTCGAACCTCAAGGTCTGAGCCATGAGCGCCATCTCTGAACTCTCGACGATCCATCGCGCAAAGGCCAAGACGCCAGAGGAGAAGCGGCTCCTGGCCAAGGAGGCGGGCCGGGACAATAAGGCCGGCTACCTATTCCTGCTGCCGTGGCTAATCGGACTCGTGCTGATCATCGGTGGGCCGATGATTGCCTCGTTGTACCTGTCCTTTACCAACTACAGCCTGATCCAGGCGCCCGAGTGGGTCGGGCTGGCGAACTACGCCCGGATGTTCGACGACCCGCGACTGCACAAGTCGCTCGCGGTCACATTCACCTACGTGCTCGTCGGCGTTCCGCTGCAACTCATCGCGGCCTTGGCCATCGCAATACTGCTGAACGAGGGGATGAAGGGGCTGCCGTTTTATCGGTCCGTCTTTTACCTGCCGTCGATGCTCGGCAGCTCGGTTGCCATTGCCGTGCTCTGGCGGCAGATGTTTGAAGTGGACGGCCTGGTGAACCAAATCCTCCGGAAGTTCGGGATCCCCGCCACCACTAGCTGGATCGGCGACCCGCAGTACGCGTTGTGGACCATCATCCTGTTGCACGTCTGGACGTTCGGCTCACCAATGGTGATCTTCTTGGCCGGTCTGCGGCAGATCCCTGGAATGTATTACGAGGCGGCGTCAGTCGACGGCGCAAGCCGATGGGCCCAATTCAGGAAGATCACGCTGCCGCTACTGTCTCCGATCATCTTCTTCAATCTGGTACTGCAGATCATCAACGCATTCCAGGCATTCACGCAGGCCTTCGTGGTTTCGAACGGCACCGGCGGTCCTGCGGACTCGACATTGTTCTTCACGCTGTATCTGTACCAGCGTGGGTTCGTCCAGTTCCAGATGGGCTATGCCGCCGCAATGGCCTGGCTGCTGGTGGTGATCATCGCGGCTTTCACCGCTATCAACTTCTACTTCTCAAAGCGTTGGGTGTTTTACGGTGACTGATCTTCAAACGACCCTTAGCGACGAGACGACCCTGACCGGGCCGGCTCCCCAAGAAGCAATCCATCACCGCCCCACGGGGCGGGACCGGGCGCGGTCGGCGATCAAGCACATACTGCTGATCGCCGCCAGCGTGATCATGATCTATCCGCTGCTCTGGCTGATTGCCAGTTCCTTCAGGCCCACCGAGGTCATTTTCCGTACTCCAGGCCTCTGGCTGAACGACGTGTACGTGGAGAACTACACCAAGGGTTGGTATTCGCTGTCCTATCCCTTTGGCCAGTACATCATCAACTCTTTCATCGTGGTGGTCGGCGCTATCGCCGGCAATCTGTTTGCCTGCACGCTGGCCGCGTACGCGTTTGCTCGGCTGAAGTTCCGGCTGAGGGGGCTGTGGTTCGCCATCATGCTGTTGACGCTCATGCTGCCCTTCCACGTGGTCGTAGTGCCGCAGTACATCCTCTTCAACGCGCTGGGCTTCGTGAACACGTTCGTTCCGCTGATCTTGCCCAAGTTCCTGGCAACCGACGCATTCTTCGTGTTCTTGATGGTCCAGTTCATCCGAGGCATTCCCAAGGAGCTGGACGAGGCGGCTGTAATCGACGGTTGCGGCCACTGGAAGATCTTCAGCAGGTTAATGCTTCCGCTGATGGGCCCGGCAATAGCCACGACGGCAATTTTCACCTTCATCTGGACCTGGAGCGATTTCTTCACCCCGCTGATCTACCTGACCGATCCCATCGCCTACACCGTTCCAGTCGCGCTGCGCTCGTTCCTGGACGCAACGGCTGGGAGCAACTGGGGCGCCATGTTCGCCATGTCAGTCGTCACCTTGATCCCGCTGTTCCTGGTGTTCTTGTTCGGCCAGCGGTTCTTGGTCAAGGGCATAGCCACTACCGGCGGAAAGTGATCTCGGCGCGGGACCTCGCTTAGCGGGGTCCCGCTCTTCTTCTTCAAATTCGCGAAAGGTACAGGTCATGACCTCCCTCCGATTTCGGTCACAACGACGGGGATCGCTAGCCAGGGCGCTCGAGTCGGCGCTCACCGGGCCAACGACCAGGAGCGACAGCGCTGCGTTCTCCGCTCAGCGCCGATTGCTCACGGCTCTCCTCCTGCTGATGTGTCTCTTCGTCCCGGCGGCGTGCGCTCCGGGCAGCCAGAGTCAGTCCCAGGGAGAGGGGCAAGTCACGCTGCGAGTCTCCACGTGGGGCAACGACTCGCGGCTCAAGCTGACTCAGCAGGCGGTAGACGCCTTCACCGCGGCGAACCCGGATATCAAAGTCACTATCGAGAACAACGACTGGACCGCCTATTGGGACAAGCTCGCCACGATGACGGCGGGCAACAACGCACCTGATGTCATTCAGATGGACGAGTCCTACATCGCCGCCTATGGCGCCCGAGACGCGCTGCTCGACCTGGGCAAGGTGCAGGGCAATCTCGACCTATCGGCGATGGATACGAAGGTGCTAGATACGGGCAAGGTAGGAGGGACGCTCGTCGGTGCGCCGATCGGCGTCGCGAACTTCTCGGTCGCAGTCAATCCCGAGGTGTTGAAGAAGGCCGGGGTGTCGATGCCCAACGACAAGACCTGGACCTGGGACCAGTTCGCGCAAATTGCCGCGGAGGTCAGCGGGAAGCTCGGGTCACAGGGCGTTTACGGTCTCGACGGATTTGGCACTGGCGCCGCGGAACTGGGTGCCTGGGCCCGGCAAAAGGGTGAGGAAATCTGGCCCACCGACGGTCCTGGAGTCAGCCAAGAGACCATCACGAGCTTTTTCGACTACGCCAACAAGCTGGTCGCCATGAAAGCCACACCTCCGGCCGGGCGCCAGGTGGAGAATGCTACTGCTGTTCTGGACCAAACGTTGTTCGCAACCAACAAGGCCGCTTTCCACCTGCTGTTCCACACCCAGATCTCGGCTTTCGGCACGGCGAGCGGCACGGAGATGAAGCTGCTTCGGATTCCGGCGCAGTCGAAGGGTGAGTCGCCGAAGATGGTCAACAAGGCATCCATGTACTGGTCGGTGTCATCGCGTTCAAAGAACGCTGACGCCAGCGCCAAGCTGATCGACTTCCTGCTCACCGATCCGGCGGCCACCAAGATCCTCACCACCGAGCGCGGCATCCCGGCGATCCCGGCGGTGCAAAAGGAGATCGCTCCGCTGCTGGATCCGCAGGCCAAGGTCGCGCTCGAGTTCTGGCAGTCGATCGCGCCGGAGCTCGTACCTCCGCCCCAAGTCACCCCGTCCAACGCCTCCGGCTTCAGCGCCGAGTTCACCCCCGTGGCTACCGAGGTGCTCTTCGGTCGGTCCAGCCCCGCAGAAGGCGCTACCAAGGTGCTCGGAATCATTCAGAGCATGAAATAATGCTCCGATTCGCCGCCGTCGGCTTGGACCATGCGCACGCCTTCGGGCAGATCGAGGGCCTCCTCAATCAAGGCTGTGAGCTGGTCGGGTTCAGCTCTGACGACCCGACGGCCGCCGTTGCGCAGGCAACGCGGCGTCGCTGGCCTGAGGTGACATGGGTCGACGACTCGACGAGCCTGCTCCGTGATCCATCCATCGACCTGATTGTCACAGCGGCGGTTCCCGACCGACGCTCAGCTATCGCGGTCGAGGCCCTGACGAACGGAAAGGATGTCATCGCCGACAAGCCCGGATGCGTCACGCTCGATCAGCTCGAGGAAATCGAGAAGGCCGTCGCCCAATCGGGTCGATTCTGGTCCGTCACGTTCTCGGAGCGCTTCGAAGTTCGCTGTGCGATCAAAGCAGGACAGTTAGTCCGAGAGGGGCGGATAGGACGCGTTGTGCAGACTCTGGGACTCGGACCCCACCGGGAGGGCGACCGTGCCCATCTCGCAGGTGGTGAGGGACGTCCGGAATGGTTTTACGACCGCAACCGGACCGGAGGCATCATCACCGACATTGCCAGCCACCAGATCGACCAGTTCTTGTGGTTCACCGGTGCCGAGGACGCGGAGGTCATATCGAGCACCGTCGCCAACTACACGCATCCGGAGTCGCCGAAGATGCAGGATTTCGGCGAGGTGACGCTGCGGACCGAAGGTGCTCATGGCTATGTCCGCGTCGACTGGTACACCCCGCAAGGCCTACCGACGTGGGGAGACGGCCGGCTGGTGATCTTGGGCACCGAGGGCTACATGGAACTCCGCAAGTACGTCGACGTGGCCGGTCGCCCTGGAAAAGATCATCTTTTCGTGGTCGATGGTGAGAGCACGGAGTACATCGACTGTTCCGATGTCGAGCTCAGCTACTACCCCGACCTGGTGCACGACGTGATCAATCGCACCGAGACAGCCTGCCCCCAGAAGCACACCTTCGAGGTGATGCGGCTCGCAATCCGCGCTCAGCAGAGCGCGACGATGATGGGGTTCGCCAAGTGAACGGGCCGGCTGACAACAAAACACTCCGCGTTGGGATCGTCGGATGTGGCTCGATCGCCCGTTCGCATGCCCTCAGCTACCAAAACAACCCACGGGCCGAGTTGGTGGGCGTCGTCGACCTCGACCTCGTACGTGCCGATGCCTTCGCCGCACGCTATGGGACGACGGCATACGAGTCCTGTCGTGAGCTCCTCGAGCAGCAGCCTGACCTCGTGTCTGTCGCTACGCCTCCGGGGAATCACACCAAGGTCGCCGTCGAGTTGCTGGAGTCGGGCTGCTCGGTGCTGTTGGAGAAGCCACCGACCACGACATTGGCCGACATGGACGTCCTCGCCGATGCCGAGGATGCGAGCTCGGGCTCGGTCTACGTGGTGTTCCAGCACCGTCACGGATCGGGTGCGCGTCGCGCCCACCATCTCCTGAGTTCGGGCGCGTTGGGGACTCCGCAGGTCGCAGTCTGCGAGACCCTGTGGTATCGCCCCGACAGCTACTTCCTGCCGGAGTGGCGTGGCAACTGGGCCGGCGAGGGCGGCGGCCCGACGCTCGGGCACGGCATTCATCAAATCGACCTGC